>JAHJDS010000562.1 GCA_018812395.1 Pseudomonadota bacterium | reverse complement strand
CGTCGGCCGCGTTCTGCAACTCGGCCCGGGTGACATAGAAATGCCCCAGGTCCACGGCCATGGCCCCGAATCCGATGGTGGCCACCAGGAACAAGGCCACGGTGACCGACACGGCGCCCCGCCGGTCTTTTAAAAAACGTTTGATGAATGTCATCGCCACTTCCTCCTTACAATGACCAAGCGTGACCGAAAGGTCCGTCCAGGCCCTTGAACAGACGTTGCAGTCGACGGCGATCCGTTTCGTACGGCTGGGGCTGGGGCGTGTTCGCCTTGTAGCCCACGGTCCCGAACAGGAACCATTCGAAGCTCGAGGGTTCGATCAGGTAGTCGGTCGGCAGCGGGCTCGGTTTTCGGTCCGCCGGCCGGACGATGTATGGCGTCACGACGATAACCAGTTCGGTCTGCCGTTTGATGAACGATTGACTGCGGAAGAGCAGTCCCAGGATCGGAATGTCGCCCAGCAAGGGGACCTTGCCCACCGTTTCTTGGATGTCGTTGCGGAACAGTCCGGCGATGGCGAAGCTCTGCCCGCTCCGGAGCTGAACCGTGGTCGAGGCCCGCCGGGTCTTGACCCCGGGCACGATGTAATTTTGAATGGTCACGCCGGTGTTCGTGTCGGGCTCGGCCACCTCGGGCGCGACCTTCATCCGAATCAGGCCGTCGGCCAGGACTTCGGGCAGAAACGACAGTTGCACGCCGTACTTCTTCCACTCGATCCGGATCGTGCCGTCCTGGCCCGGCACCGGCACCGGAAACTCGCCGCCGGCCAGGAACTTGGCCTCCACGCCGGAAGTCGTCATCAGGTTGGGTTCCGCCAGGATCTTGGCCATGCCGTTCTGCTTCAGGGCGTCGATGAAGCCCAGGACCCGGCCGGTGTTGTTGTTTACCGGGATGCCGCCCATGATGCCGGTCCGGGACGAGAGCTGGGCGTCCACCAGGTTCATCGCCCCCACCGGAGCCAAGCTGACCGTGGCCGGGGCCAGGAGATTGTTGAGCAACGTGAACACGAAGCTGCCCCTGAGGTCCAGGAAACCCAGGTTGGCCGTGAAACGGCGGGTGACCGAGCGGTGGACCTCGGCGAAGCGGACCTTGAGCAGGACCTGGGTCATGCCCGATACCCGCAGCAGGTTCACCACCTGGGGCCCCCTTGTCTGAGGGGCGGTCGCCGTCTTGGGCGCGCCCGAAACGGTCGCCTGGGTCGTTTTGGCCTGGGCAACGGGCGCGGCGGCCGGCTTGATGTCCTGGGGCGAGGAGGCCAGGAAGGCCTGGGCCACGGCCGCGGCCTGGATCTTGACCTCGGGAGAGGTCACCGTGCCGGTCAGCACGATCGAGTGGCGGGCCGAGTGGACGTGGATCTTTTCGCCGGGCAGGATGCGATAGAGGCGGGCCTTGAGTTGGGTCAAATCGGCCCGGACCAGGACCTCGAGGCCACCGATCACCCGCCCGCGGTGATCCCACAACGTGACGTTGGTCGAGCCGATGCTCTTGGCCACCAGCAGGACCTGGCGCCGGTCCAGGACCCGAACGTGGACCACGCCGGGATTGCCGACGCTGACCCTCTTAATCGCCCGTCTGAGCCGGATGACCTTGGTCCGGCCGACGATGATCCGCAGCCGGGCCGCGGCCGGAACCGGCTCCGGAACCGCCAGCAGACCGGCCAGGACCGTCGCCGCCAGCAGCATCGGCACCCATTTTCGCCGCCCCATTTTTTCCTCCGATCGATCCCCGTCAGATGCTCTGGCGGGAGACCTTGGACCCCATGATCACCTCGACACTCGGCCGAACCGCCCGCCGTCGCGGAGTGGGTTGGTGTTTGACCGTCTTCGTCTTGGCGCGGGTAAACATGTCCAGCGTCGGGGTCAACTGAACCGGCACGGACGGACGGGGCTTCATGATCTGCTCGGGCGGCACCATGGCCATGCCCGAGATGCCCAACGTGTCCTGCACGGTGTTGTCCCTCTGGTTGCGCAAGGCCAGGATCACATCGCCGTACGAGGCGGCCAGGGCCAGACGCTCGCTCTGCTCGGGAGAGACCTGGAGCGTCACCGCCCGGACCATACGCTGTTTCTTGGTGGTCTTGCCGCGGCTGGACCGAGTGCCGCCCTGGACGTACCGGCCCACGGCCAGGACGAGCACGTTCTGCAGCACGATCCTGGTCACCGGGTTGTCGCGGTAGCGTCGCTGCTTGAACGTGACCAGGACGTCCACCCGGTCGCCGGGCTGGACAAAACCGGCCACGCCGATCACGTCGTTGACCCTGACGGCCACGGCCCGGCGGTTGGAGGCGACGATGGACGACAGGCCGCCGCGAATGCCCCGCGGGGCCAGACGCGACGCCAGAACCGGCTCGCCGGTGAACACCGACCACCGGAGCACCCGTCCATAGACCGCCCGGACCGAACCGAAGCTGCCCGGCGGCACCGCTTTGAGGGGAAAACTCACCACCCGGACATCACCCCGACCCAGGCGCACCCCCTGGGGGATGTAGGCCCGGGCCACGACCACCTGTTGGGTCTTGATTCGGGTGCGGTCGGCGGCGATCCGCGACTGGTCTTTGAGCCACCGGGTGGCCAGCCAGGCGGTCACCGCCCCCAGGGCCAGGGCCATGATCAGGAATATGACGGCCGCCTTGCGTTTCACTTGCCCACCTCACTCGTGTCGCATCACCGTGGTCGACTGGATGGTGACCTGACCGGTCACCGACGCCACGAACCCCGGCAAGACGTTAAACTGATAGTTGTGACTGACTCGCACCGAGAGAGGATCGCCCGACGGGCCGCCGGCGCCGGTGACCGTCACCGTCACCGGTTGGGTGAAGCCGCTTTGAGTCAGGTAGTTCTGGACCACCGCCGTGATCTCCGAATCACTCATCTTGGGTTCCTGCCAGACGATCCCGGCCCGGGCGCCCTCCCGGCTGGCGTTGGTCACCACCTGCTTGCTGTACCAGGCCAGGCCGAACTCGACGATCCCGAACATGAGGATCAACAGCAGGGGCAAGATCAGGGCGAACTCGACCGCGGCCACGCCCCGCTCGTCACAGGTCCCGCGCCGGATCAGACCGGTCGGGCCGAGTCTCGTCCCTTTCTTAGTCCACCGCCGCACAGGTCACCTCTCTTATCGGCACCGGCCCCGAGAAGCTATAAGTTAATCGCGACAGGGGGTTGTCTCAGAAAGGGAGAACCGGGCCGAAAGCCAACAGACAAAGCCCCCCGACGGCTAAAATCGTCCCGTAAGGCATTGACAGTCGACTTTCCTGTGGAGAAGGAGGAATGTACTGCCAGCGGCCACGCCAGATACCGCTGTAAAGGTAGAAAAGCCGCATGGTCGCCCCGCCCAGCAGGCCGCGCCGGAGCAACATCGCCGACGCCACGACCCCGCCCAACAAGGCGGTGTAGATGAAGACCGAGAGGACACCTCCCCAGCCGACCAGGGCGCCGATACCCGCCAGGGCCTTAACGTCACCGGCCCCCAACCCGCCAAAGGCGTAAAACGGCAACAGCAGGGCCAAACCCAACAGGACTCCCGTCCCCCAATTGAACAGACCCGCGCCCCATCCCAGGGACGAGATCTGCACGACCACACCGGCCGAGAGGCCGAACAGAACCAAGCGGTTGGGGACCCGACGGGTCAGAAAGTCTTCCATGCCCATCAGGATCAGAAAAAGGACCAACACCATGGAGCGAAGACCCAACGGCGGCTGGACCGCGGCCACCACCAGCAGCCCTCCCGTTGCCAGGGTAACCACAGCCAGTCGCCCTTGAAGGTCATTCAACCGTTGGGTCTTCGCGTCCATGGGTCAGGTCCAGCCAAAAGGGTTTAAGATTAGCCGCCGCCGCCGCCACTGACGGTCGTGGTCGCCTCGCCCATCTTGCCGCCCACCGCCTGACCCAGGGCCAGGGCCGCGGCCGCGATGCCGGCGCCCACCAGGGCCAGCAGCAGAGCGTACTCGACAGCACTCACACCTTCTTCGTCCTTAAAGAACCTTTTGATCTTGTCCATGATACCCTCCTCAAAGGATTTGTTTACCGGTTCTTGTTTCGGTCTCACCCAGGTTAAGAAGCAATCGAAATGCCAAGTGGAGGTTTCAGCGAAATAAACTATTTTTTTGCCACAATATCAGTCTGTTATCTGACCAATAATTTCCGGGCCAAATCGAATCGCACCCTCGCGGACATCAAAATGATTACGATCTCGAAACCACCTGCCCGGCTTTTCTGGTTAACATTTTGATATTACGGGTTTAATACCTGATATGGTCCGGGGGGGCGCCTCGACATCAGTTGGCTCTTCCATCGGAATAGTCCTGGAAAAAAGGCCGGTTGGGCCGAAAAAATAACTCGTAGGGGTCAATGTTAAAGTAATTGTTAGCCGGCGGCCGTGGTTACCATTTCGTCAGTCGCGACCAATTGGTAACCGTCAGTCGGCCTCACGACTCGCCCTTGTCCACCAGATGCCTCAAGTCCAACTTCTGCAACCGATAATGGAGCGCCCGCTTGCTCAGACCCAACAGCCTGGCCGCCTCGGCCTGAACGCGGCCCGTCCGTCGCAGGGCCTCTTTGATCAGACGCCGCTCGGCGTCCACGAGGTTCAGGTTTTCGGTCTCGGTCGAGGCCGAGGCCAGGGTCCGGGGGTCCTCGGCCGGGGGCCAGAAATCGTCCGCTTGGATGACGTCCGACTCGTTGAACAGGAGCGACCGCTCGAGCAAGTTGCGCAGGTGGCGGATGTTGCCCGGCCAGGGATGCTCCTCCATCTCCCGGGCCAGGGCGGGCGAGAGATCGGGACAGGGCCGTTTCATTTCCTCGGACAGCCGCTTGATGAAGTGCTTGGCCAAGGGCACGATATCCTTCCGCCTCTCCCTGAGGGGCGGGATATGGATCGAGACCACGTTGATCCGGTAATACAGGTCTTCCCGGAAGGACCTGTCCGCCATGGCCTGGGCCAGGTTGCGGTTGGTGGCGGCCTGGATGCGGACGTCCACCGGGATGGTTCGGGAGGCGCCCAGCCGCTGGAGGTGCTTGCGCTCCAGGATCAGCAGCAGCTTGGCCTGAATGGCCGGCGGGACCTCGCCGATCTCGTCGAGCAGGATGGTTCCCCCCTCGGCCTGCTCGAAGCGGCCGACGCGGAGCCTCTCCGCGCCGGTGAAGGCGCCCCGCTCGTGGCCGAAGAGTTCGGATTCCAGGAGCGTCTCGGGCAGGGCGGCGCAGTTGACCTCGACGAAATTCTTGTCCCGCCGGACGCTGTTGAAGTGGACGAACCCGGCCACCAGGTTCTTGCCCACGCCCGTCTCGCCGGTGAGCAGCACCGAGACGTCGCTGGTGGCGGCCCGGTCGGCCTGGTCCAGGACCTTTTTCATGGAGTCACTGCGGGCGACGACGCCCTCCCGGGAGTAAATCAGGTGGCCCTGGGTATGACGAAGGTAATCAACGGTAAAATCCTTGCGCCTGATATCCAGGAGCCGCTGGACCACCTTGGGCATCTGCCGGGTGATCATCGTCCCGGGCACGACCTCGACCCGTTCGGACACCGACTCCTCGAGATAGCGGGTCACCCGTTTCTCCTCGGCCACGACGATCACCGGAATCAGGGGCCAGTTGCGGAGCACCGAGTCGAACAGACGGGGCCAACCCCGCTCGTCCTCGCCCACCAGGATGATCACCAAATCAAAGGACTCGCCGTTGATCATCTTCTGGGCCGATTCCACGCTCTCGGCGGCCACCACGTCGTGTGACCGGAGGGCCCGCTTGAGTTCCAGTCTGTCCTTCATCCCGCAGTCGATCACCAGAATGCTGGCCATGGCTCCTCCCCGGCTGTCCGGTTCGCCCTCATCCTATCACATCTCGAGGTGGACTGTGAACACGGGGCGACCAGGGTGTGAAGCCGGGTTCGCAAAATTCGACCCTAAATCAGGGGCGATCCGTGGTCAGTTCGGGGTCAAATGATTTGCCTTGACTGCCTAATCAATTGGTTTGACGGTAATTTTAATTCGAATACATTCACCGGGCATGTTTCTTGCCCCTGGTGTCTGACCAAGGAAGTCAGGGGTTGTAAAAATATGTTCGATCCAATGGAATGCTATCGCCGCCTGGGGCTCGAGCCAGGGGCCGGCCCGGCCGAGATAAAGGCCGCCTATCGCCGCCTGGCCAAACAGACCCACCCTGATCTGGGTGGGCCATCATCGGCCACCCCGGACGATTTCGCCGTGGTTCACCAGGCCTACCGGACCTTGATGGACACCTGGGGCCTGGGCGAGCCCCCTCTCCGGACCATCGACCGGGCCGAATACAATCGAGGGACCGCCGAACGGCCCGGAGTCATTCGCCAGGCCTACCGGCTGCGTGCCATCCGGCGTGACGGTCCGGACCTGATCTACGAGGTCGAGTTGTCCGGCCGACCGGCACGCCTCGATCTGCCCCACCAGGGACAGGCGGCCTGCCCCGATTGCGAGCTAAAAACGCGGGACGATTGCCCCCGCTGCTTCGGGCTGGGCCGGGCGCCGCGGTTTCACCTGCTGCGAGTCGACCTGCCGGCCGGGGCCGCCCCCGGCGGATCGATTCGCCTGACCGGCCAGGGTGAGGTCGGCCCCAGAGGTTACGGCGATCTGATCGTCGAACTGAAGGCCCCGAACGTCGCCCAAGGGGCCGCCCCATGATCGATCAGGTCACCGGCAAGTCCTTGGTCCCGGCCCGGCTGCCACCGGCCCAACCGACCCCGGCCCGCCCCGAGTCCGAGGCCACCCGTCAGACTAGATGCCGTCTGATCCGGCACCTGGCCGGCCGCGCGGAGGCCTACGGTCCGGACGGCCGGCGGCTGACCCCGCCCGAGGCCATGTTCGTGGCCACGTATTGTTGACCGGCCGGTCCGGCCGCTCCTTCCCCCGCCGGCTTTTCCGTCGGATATTTCTTGACAGGGCGCGATGCGCGACGTTAACTAGAACCGTCATCCCCTAGCCCGGATGATTCATGAGACTTCTACTACGGCGTCGCTATCCCGGCTGCGCGGCTCGTTTCGCCATTTTGGTGCTCGACATAGTGTCAACTATGCCTCCGCGCCAAAATGGCTCCAACTTCGCCCCTCGCACGGGATATCAACGCCTCGCCACGAACCCTCATGAATAATCCGGGCTAGTGACAATAGATACTTCACGGAGCACCCATGGCCACCAAGCACAAGCGCCAGACCCGAAAAGAACTACTCAAGACCACGGACCAGTTCCAGACCACCGCCTCCCGGGTCCTGGACTGGGCCCGGGCCAATCCCAAGATCGTTTTCACCGCCGTGGTGGCGTTCGTCCTCTTTCTGGCCGGCGTGGCCTGGTTCGTCAATTACCGGGCCTCCCGGGCATCCAACATCAGTCAGCTCTACGCCAACGGCACATACATCTTCAATTCTCCCCGCAACGTCATATTGAGGTATCGCGTTTGGGCCGGGATTTACGGCGGCCGGGAACTGGCTGACTCCATGCCACTCGAACTCGGCCGTCAGGCGCTGGACAGCGTCATTACCAACGCGCCGATAATCGAGTCCAAAACGTGGTTCCAGCGGTTGGTTCGCTACTCCCCGTCGTCCACCCTGGCCGGCCTGGCCCTGTTCCGGCTGGCGGCCATAGCCAGGGATCAGGACCAGCCGCTTCAGGCCGTTCGCCTGCTGCGCCGCTTTTTGGCCCGGGACGACGTCCCCATGGTCTTCAAGCCGCCGGCCAGCCTGGCCCTGGGCCAGGCCCTCGAGGAGGCCGGCCGCCCCGACGAGGCGGTCAAGGTTTTCGGGGCCATCACCTCCCCCGGCTACCGTGACCTGGGCCAGTTTCATCGGACCCGGGTCCTGGCCGACCGGGCGCGCTCACGAGGTGATTCGGCCGAGGCCCGTCGGTTATGGCGACACTTTTTGAGCCAATTCCCCAAGTCGCCCCGGCGGTTGGTGGTGGAGCGAATCGTCGAATCCCTGCCCGGAAGTCGCCCGGCGTCCGGGTCCTGAAGGCCGCTTAGGCCGGTAATTGCCCGGTCCTTTTTGCTTGACAGGGGCGGCCGGTCACGGTTACGAAGTAGCTAGATTATAGCCTGGCAAAAATCGGCTTCCAGGGGCCCGGCCACAGGCCCTGGAACTCCGATCTTCGCCCGTCGGACGACCGCCGCCGCCCGGCGTTTCCCGGGGACCATCCCGGCGCCACCACACCCGCCGGCCAACATCTAATCGGAGGAGTTAAAGGCATGCACAGAATCCTCAATCCAAAAACAGGGGCGACCGTGCTCCTGCTGGGAAACGAGGCCATCGCCCGCGGGGCCCTCGAGGCGGGGGTCTCCTTTGCCACGTGTTACCCCGGAACGCCGTCCTCCGAAATTCCACTGGTGTTTTTCCAGATCAAGCGGGAAATCGACGACTTCTACTTCGAGTACTCGACCAATGAAAAGGTGGCCCTGGAGACCGCCGCCGGCGCGGCCGCGGCCGGCGTCCGGACCATGTGCACCCTGAAACACGTCGGGCTAAACGTGGCCGCCGATCCGCTCATGACCCTGGCCTACGTCGGAGTCAAGGCCGGCCTGGTCATCGTCAACGCCGACGACCCGTCCCTGTTCTCGAGCCAGAACGAGCAGGACAACCGGTTCTACGCCCGACTGTCCGGCCTGCCCATGCTCGAGCCCACCTCGCCGGCCGACGCCAAGGAGCTGGTCAAGGACGCCTACCTCATCTCCGAACAGACCGAGCTGCCGGTCCTGTTCCGGACGACCACCCGGATCAACCACGCCCGGGAAGGGGTCAAGCTCGGCCGCCTGGGCAAGCGGAGCCTCAAGGGCAAGTTCACCAAGAACCCGATGTACTGGGTCCAGGTGCCGGCCGTGGCCCGGGAGCGCCACAAGGATCTGCTGCGCCGGGGAGAGATGGCCCGGAAGCTGTCCAACGAGTCACCCCACAACCAGATCTCCGGCCGGGGCCGGCTGGGCATCATCACCTCCGGGGTCAGCGTCAACTACGTCCGTGACGCCGTAAACGACCTGGGCCTCAAAAACAAGGTCAAGATCCTCAAGCTGGGCTTCACCTGGCCCCTGCCGGACCAGAAGATCGTCCGGTTTCTCAAGGGCGTGGACAAGGTCCTCGTCGTCGAGGAGCTGGAGCCGGTCCTGGAAACGGATGTCCGGGCCCTGGCCCAGGCCAAGGGGCTGATGGTGCCCATCGACGGCAAGTCGGTCAAGCCTTTCAGCCGGCTCTACGAGTACGACCCGGGCATGGTCCGCGAGGCCATCGCCCGCTACTTCCAGATCGATTACCAGCCGCCCAAGAAACTGAACCTCACCAAGGTGCCGCCCCTGCCGGCCCGGCCGCCGAACCTGTGCCCGGGTTGCGGCCACCGCTCGACCTACTACGCGGTCAAGAAGGTCCTGGGCGAGGGGGCGGTCTACCCGACCGACATCGGCTGTTACACCCTGGGCCTGCTGCCGCCGTTCAAGATCGCCGATTACCTGATCTGCATGGGCTCGTCGGTCTCCTCGTCGGGCGGGTTCTCCCGGGCGCTGCCGGATACGCCGGTGGTCGCCTTTATCGGCGATTCGACCTTCTTCCACTCCGGGATCACCGGCCTGGTCAACGCCGTGCACAACAACCACAACTTCACGCTCATCATTCTCGACAACGGCACCACGGCCATGACCGGCCACCAGCCCCACCCCGGGGTCAACCCGGAACACTTCGGGGACACCACCACCCACGTGGACATCGAGAAACTGGTCCGGGGCCTGGGCATCGAGCAGGTCTACACCGTCAACCCGCGCAACGTGAACAAGGTCACCCAACTCGTCGAACAGACGACCAAGGAGCCGGGGGTGTCGGTCATCATCGCCCGCGAGATGTGCGCCCTGCTGGCCGCCCGACTGGCCCCGCCCAAGAAGAAACTGGTCTTCGAGATCGACCAGTCCAAGTGCAAGCAGCACCGCGATTGCCTCCGGCTGTTCGCCTGTCCGGCCTTTTATCTGGATGGTGAGCGGGTCAAGATCAATCCCAACCTGTGCATCGGTTGCACCGTCTGCAGCCAGGTCTGCCCCGAGCGGGCCATCAAACCCAAGGCGGCCGCCTGAAGGAGGATGTCATGAGTGCAACCAGAGTCGTATTCGTCGGCGTGGGCGGTCAAGGCAATCTGCTGGCCTCGAACCTGCTCGGCCAGGCGGCGCTGGCCGCCGGCCAAAACGCGGTGGTCAGCGAGATCCACGGCATGGCCCAGCGGGGCGGCGTGGTCGAGTCGGCGGTGCTTATCGGGGATGTCACCTCACCCATCGTCAGCCCGGCCGAGGCCGACGTCCTGGTGGGCTTCGAGCCGGCCGAGACGCTGCGCACGGCCATCAAGGCCAACCGGAACACCACCATCATCACCAGCACCTCGCCCCTGCCCCCGTTCACCGTGGCCATCGGCGCCGGGGTCTACCCCGAGGTGGACGAGGCCCTCGTCTCGCTGGGTAAGCAGGTCAGGAAGCTCATCGCCTTTGACGGACAGGCGTTGGCCGAGGAGGCGGGCAATCCCCAGTCCCTGAACATGGTCATGCTCGGCGCCCTGGCCGCCACCAACACCGTGCCGGTCCCGGTAAAGCACATCAAGAAGGTGATCAAGGAGGGGACGAAGGCCAAGTTACTGGAGAGTAATTTGAAAGCCTTTGACCTGGGCTACAAGGCCGCCGCCGCGGCCATGTGACCCGTCGGGGCCGCCTGGACAGACCGCGGGCCGGGGTACCTCCCCGGCCCGTTTTTTTGTCTCCCGTCCCGGGGCTGGTCAGCCCGGGTCATCGCTCCCGGCCACTGGCGGGGCATAGTGCTTGGCGGAGCAGTCGGGACAAATGCCGTGGGTGAACTCGGCCTCGGAATGCCGGCGCACGAATTCTTCGACCTGGTGCCAGGCCCCCTGGTCGTCACGGATCATCTTACACGACGAGCAGATCGGCACCAGCCCCCGGAGCGTCTTGAACCGGCCCAGGGCGTCCACGAGATCGGTAATCAACTTCTCGCGCTCGCGCTCGGTTTTCTTGCGCTCGGTGACATCGGAAAAAACGAGCATCGTCGCCGGCTTGGGTTGCCAGTCGAGTGGGGCCCCGGTCATCTCCAGCCACCGCGGCGAGCCGTCAGGAGGAACGATTTGGACTTCCCGGCTCCCCGGACTCGGCTCGGACAGCAGCTTCTCGACCAGGGAATCAGAGGTCCCTTGGTCCCCCTCAGAGACCAATGACTGGAAAAAGGCCGCGGACCAGAGATCCGACGCGGCGGCCCGTTGTTGGCCC
The DNA here is from genome assembly GCA_018812395.1 of Pseudomonadota bacterium. Lineage (GTDB taxonomy): Bacteria > Desulfobacterota > Desulfarculia > Desulfarculales > JAHJDS01 > JAHJDS01. Next base: position 2,320 of record JAHJDS010000562.1, on the reverse strand, counting down.
ATGATGGCCAGGGCGGTCGGGTTGGCAAAGCGCACGGCGTCATCCTGAATCACGACCACGCCCACCTGGGCGTTTTCCAGCAAAAGGCGGTACCGCTCTTCGTTCTCCTCGACCGCCTGCCGGGTTTGGCTTAGCCGTTTGGTCAAGCGCAGGCTTACCGCGGCCGCCACCACGAAACCCAGGCCGGCGGTCACGGCCCCGACGATGAAAAGCCAAGAGGTCGGACCGTTGGTCACGATCAGACCGATGACGGTCATCAGCGCGGCCGCCACCAAGATGCAGGCGACCAGGACCGCCATCAACAGCGGCACCCTTGGCCTGTCCCTGAAAAGCCTCGTCAGGCGCAAAAGAACTCCGGTACGTCAAGTATGGGCGCTCACGGGGGCGCCGGACCGAAATTATGGGGAGGGCTGTTTTTGGGGAGGGTCTGCCGGGGAGGGGTGACGGTTACCCAGGTGAAGTCCCTGTCTCTGGAGACATCCGTCCGCCCCCCACCGGTGGATTGAGAATAGCACCCCCGGCCGGCCAGGGCAAGGCCTCTCGGGCAAGTTTTTTTGCACATGAAAAGGCCTCCACCCCCCCGGTTGACAATTAAATAATGGTGTCACTGCCCAGGAGGCTGTTATAATGGAGAATCGAGCTTATCAATAACCCTGGGCGAAAAAAGCCCGCCAAGTCTGGGAGGTCACTATGAAGCGTACATTGGTTTTATGTCTGGCGGTGGTGATGCTGATCCTGCCGCTGGGCGCGTGTTGGGAACAGGTCGGCCCGCTGACGGGCGCCGGCGTGGGCGGCGGCGGCGGCGCGATCTTGGGCGCCATGATCGACCATCGCAACCGCTGGCGCGGCGCGGTCATCGGCGGCGTGGCCGGGGCGGTGCTGGGCGGCACGCTGGGTTACATCATTCAGCGATCCAACCAGCAGGCGGCCCAGCAAAACCGGCCGGTGCAGTACACCTCGACCGACGGTCGGCAGCGGGTGGTCTCGACGCCCATCGGACGCGACCCCAACACCGGCTGCACCATTGTCCGGGAAGACGTGTACGTCGACGGCCGTCTGGCCCGCTCGCGCAACCAGCAGGTATGTCAATAGCACCGTCCCTCGCTCGGACGAGAAAACCCCTCCCCGTCCGGGAGGGGTTTTTTTGTGAGGAGTGAAGCCATGACCGACTGGAAGAAGATATTGGCCGTCCTGGTCCTGGCCGGGGCCGTGTTCGGTCTGGGTTACCTGGCCGGAAACCGGCAAACCTTGAGTCCCAAACCGGCCTGGGCCCGGCAGGATTACGAGACCAGGCGCTTCTACTCGCGCACGGCCGATGCCCTGGAAAAGACGGCCTCCCACCTCCGGACCATCGCCCAGCGCTGTAAGAGGTGAATCTAACAAGGGCACGGTGGAGGCTCGGGTAGGCCGTAGCCCCCCCATCGTCCTGGCCGGGGTTATTCTTGCTTGAATCGCTCCTCGACGGCCAGGGCGTGGATGGGCAGGTCCTCGGCCCTGGCCAGGGTGGTCACCACGTCGGCCAAAGACCGGAGCCCTTCCCGGGACAGATACTGGTAGGTCGGCTTTTTGATAAAGTCGTCCACGCTGAGCCCCGAGAACATGCGGGCCGCCTGGCCGGTGGGCAGGACGTGGTTGGTGCCCGAGGCGTAGTCGCCCACCGGCACCGGGGCGTACTGTCCCAAAAATATCGACCCGGCGTGCCGAATGCTTTGCAGGGTGATGAACGGGTCATTGGTCATGATTTGCAGGTGCTCGGCGGCGTACTCGTTGGTGAAGGCCACGGCCTGGTCCATGTCGTCGGCTAGGAGCAGGGCCGAGTGGCGCGAAAGGGCCTCGATCAGGATCTCCTGCCGGGGCAGACCTGGCAGCCGGGTCTCGATCTCCTCGAGTACGGCCTCGGCCAGTTTTTCGTCAGTGGTCACCAGCACGGCCGCCGCGTCCGGGTCGTGCTCGACCTGGGACAAAAGATCGAGGGCCACCCAGGCGGGGTTGGGCGTGTCGTCGCACAGGACCAGGGATTCGGAAGGCCCGGCCGGCGAGTCGATGTCCACATGGCCGAAGACGGCCATCTTGGCCGCGGTGACGTAGCGGTTGCCCGGGCCGACGATCTTGTCCACCCGGGGCACGGTCTCGGTGCCAAAGGCCATGGACCCCACGGCCCAGGGGCCGCCGATCTTGTATATTTTTTTTGCGCCGGCGATGTCGCAGGCCACCAAGGTGGCCGGGCTGGCCTTCAGCCCGTCGTCCGGCGGCGTACAGACCACCACGTCGCCCACCCCGGCCACCTTGGCCGGCAGAATGGTCATCAACACCGACGAGG
>JAHJDS010000561.1 GCA_018812395.1 Pseudomonadota bacterium | reverse complement strand
CTTGGTTCCCTCTCCGGCGGTAGCGATGGCCCTGCTTTCCCGACGTGAATTCCTGAAACTCCTCGGCCTCTCTCCGGCCGTCGGGCTGTCGTCCGGGCCGCTCCCGGCCCTGGTTCGACCGCTCCCGGCCGCGCCCCAGGGGACGATCAGACTGACGGTCAACGGCCGGCCCCTTCGCCTCCGCCCGGGGCCCGAGGTCAGCCTGCTCGATTTCCTGCGCACCGAGTTAAACCTGCGCGGAGCCAAATACGGCTGCGGCACGGGCGTGTGCGGGGCCTGCACCGTTCTGATCAACCATCGTCCGGTCAGGTCGTGCGTAGTCAACCTGGCCCACCTGGACGGCTTCCGGGTGACCACCGTCGAGGGCCTGGGCGGGCCCGGCGTCCTGGACCCGGTCCAAAAAACCTTCGCTGACCTGTCAGTGTTTCAGTGCGGCTACTGCGCCCCGGGGTTCGTCCTGACCGCCCGGGCGTTGCTCAACAACCACCCCCACCCGACCGAGACACAAGTACGAAAAACCCTGTACGGCAATCTCTGCCGCTGCACCGGGTACCAGCGCATCGTCGACGCCGTGCGAGTGGTCAACGATCCGGAGTTGCGCTCGTTTCTCTTCCCTCAAAAAGTATTCGGCGTGGTCAACACGATCCAGGACGTCCTGGCCGAACCCAAGGTCATTGGTAAGCTGGCCTACGCCCGGGACCGCCACCTGCCCGGACAGCTTTTCGCCCAGGTGGTCTGGAGCGAGCATCCCCACGCCCGAATTTTTCGGATCGATACGGCCGCCGCCCGTCGGGCGCCCGGCGTGGTCCGGGTGTTGACCCACCGCGACGTGCCCGGCCAAAAGACCTTCGGGTCGATGGTCCCCGACCAGCCGGTCCTGGCCTGGGACCGGGTGAGGTTTCGGGGCGACGCCGTGGCCGTGGTCGTGGCCGAGACTCTTGACAGCGCCCGGCGGGGTGCGGCCAAGGTGGCGGTCGACTACCGGCCCCGGCCCGGGGTGTTCGGCCCGCAGAAGTCCCTGGCCCCGGGCGCGCCCCGGCTGACGGCCAAGGGCAACGTCTGCGCCACGGCCCACTACCTCAAGGGCGACCTGGCGAAGGGCCGGGCCCGGGCCAAGGTCGTGGTCAAACAGACCTACACCACTCCGTTCGTGGAGCACGCCTACCTGGAGACCGAGTCGTGCCTGACCTACGTGGACCAGGGCAACGTCCTCCGGGTGGTCAGCGCCTCCCAGACCCCGCACTCCTATCAATCCCAGATCGCGGCCATCTGCAAGCTGCCCCGGGACAAGGTCCAGATGGAGACGACCGTGGCCGGCGGAGCCTTTGGGGCCAAGGCGGACATGAGTATTCAGCACCTGTGCGCCCTGGCGACCCTGGTCACCGGCCGGCCGGTGCGCCTGGACCTCAGCCGCGAGGAATCGATTCGGGCCAGCGTCAAGCGCCACCCCTTCACCATGGAGTGCGAGACCGGCGCCGACGAGACGGGCCGGCTGACCCACGCCCGGGTCCGGGCCCTGGCCGACGCCGGGGCCTACACCTCGGCCACCCCGGCCGTGGCGGACAACGCCGCCGTGTTCGCCACCGGGCCGTATCAGGTCGATCACCTGGACGTCAAGGTCACGGCCGCCTTCACCAACAACCCGACCTGCGGGGCGATGCGGGGCTTTGGCGTGCCCCAGGTCTGCCTGGCCATGGAGCGCCAGATGGACGAACTGGCCGCCCGGCTGGGGCTGGACCCCATCGAGATGCGCCTCAAGAATGCTCTGGATCAGGGCAAGGTCAGCCAGTGGGGCCAGGTCATGGGCCAAGGCGTGGGCGTCAAGGCCTGTCTGCGAGCCCTGCAGAAGGCCACCCGCGGGGCCAAAAACAGGGCGGCCCGGGATTTTGACCTGAAGCCGGGCGAGCGGGTCGGCCTGGGTTTTGCCACGGGCTACAAGAACACCAGCTTCCCGACCAACTGGCCGCCGAACATGAACCTGGGCCAAGCCGAGGTGACGTTCGCCTTGAACCGGCACGGGAAATTCGTGGTCTACGTCGGCGGCAGCGAACTGGGCCAGGGACTGGTCACGGCCTTAGCGGAAATCGCGGCCCAGGGCCTGGGCGTGCCGGCGGCGCGGATCAAGATCGTCTTCGGTTCGACCCGTCACACCCGGGCCCCGATCCAGACCACCTCGAGCCAGCAGACGTTCCTGACCGGCGGGGCGGTGTTGGACGCCGCGCCGCGTTTTGGCCGGAAAATCCTGGCGGCCGCGGCCCAGGTCTGGCCGGCGGTGGCCGATAAACTGAGTCTGGGCCCGGAAGGCCTCGAGGCCGGGGGCGAAAAGATCGCCTCGTACCACGAGGTGGCCTGGCGCTGCGCCCTGGCCGGGCACAAGCTCCGGCTGTCCCACACCTACATGCCGCCCATCAAGACCATCGCCGCCCCGCATCGGGTGCGCCGGGTCGGGTCGGCCCAGGTGATCCTGCCATCGCTGGGTTACGCCGCCCAGGCGGCCCTGGTGGCCGTGCACCGGCGGACCGGCCAGGTCCGGGTGCTCGAGATTTTCGCCGCCCAGGACGCGGGCCGGACCATCTTCCGGGCCGGGGTCGAGGGCCAGGTCGAGGGCGGGGTAATGATGGGCCTGGGCTGGTGCCTCAAGGAGCGCCTCCGGATCGAACAGGGCCGGGTCGTCACCGACAACCTGGACACCTATTTCGTGCCCCGGACCGAGGACACGCCGCGGATCGTGCCCCTGATCGTCGAAGTCCCCGACCCGCTGGGGCCCCTGGGGGCCAAGGGCATCGGCGAGGTGCCGGTCCTGCCCACGGCCCCGGCCGTCCTGAACGCCATCCGGGACGCGGTCAACGTCAGTCTGACCAGGATCCCCGTCTCAACGGCCGAGATCAGACGAAGAATGCGTGAGGCCCGGTCATGAGGCGGTACCGGCGCTACAGCCTGCTGTTGTGGGGCGTCGGCGGTCTGCTGGTGGCGGCCCAGGTGGGGTATCTGGCCCACTTCTGGGGCTGGCGGCCGTTGTGGGACGTGATCCACTGGTTCGGTCACTCGGCCGGCTGGTGCGGCGGCGCGGCCATGGCCCTGTCCCTGCTCTACATCCCCCGCAAGAAGAAGTGGTTCACCTGGGGGAAGGTCCGGACCTGGTACCAATTCCACGTGGCCATGGGCCTGACCGGGCCATTGCTGATCATTCTCCACGCTTATGGCAAGTACTACGGCATCGGTGGGCTGACCCTGCTGTGCCTGGGGATCGTGCTGGCGACCGGCGTCGTCGGCCACTTTATATTTCGCCGCCTGGGGGAGGAGGTGGCCGTTCGGGCCGAGGAGCGGGCCCGGCTCGAGCAAGACCTGGCGGCCCTGGAGCGAGAGATCGAGGCCCGGCGGGCCGAGGCGGCCGGCCTGCTCCAAGACCTGGAAACGGCCGGACCGTTGGGCCAGCTGGCCCGGGACGAAAAAATCAAGCTGCCTCGGGCCCGGCTGTTCAAGGACGTCCGTCATGTCGGCCAAATGTGGCGGGACTTTTGGGCCACCAGCCGCCAGGTGGCCGCGCTCAAGCGCCGGGTCAAGGCCCAGGCCAGGGTCGAGCGCCGGGCCCTGGCCCTTAAGGAGATGACCTTGAAGGAGCTTCTCCTTTTGGAGCGCGACACCCGCAACCTGGTGGCCCTGAACGAGATCTTTTCGCTGTGGCGCAAGGTCCACGTCCCCGTGTCGTGGCTGATGTGGTGGCTGCTGGCGATGCACCTTTTCGCCTGGACGTACTACTGACATGAAGTGGCGACGACTGATTCATCCCCTGGTCTTCTTCGGCGCGGCGATGCTGGTCGTGGCCGTGGTGGACGAGACCTGGCTCATGCCCGGACCGGTGAGCAGACATCACGCCGCCTTGGAAGGCAAGTGCGCCCAGTGCCACCCCGGTTTTGACGGCACGCCCAACCGGACTTGTCTGCGATGCAAGACCAAGATGAAGCTGGTCATGGACCGGGGCATCCACCGCTTCGCCCCGATCAAACGCTGCGCCGACTGCCACGTCGAACACCGCACCCGGGCCTATCCCCTGGCCTCGGCCTGGGTCGATCCCCGGCGGTTCAATCACCGCTGGACCGGTTTCGTGTGGGGCAAATTTCACCAGGGACTGGCCTGCGACAAGTGCCACCTTCCCGGGAAACCATATCGGGCGGTCAAGCCGACCTGCGACGGCTGCCATCAGGATTTCACTCCGGGCGTGTGGAACCACGACAAGTCGCGCTGCCGCCTCGACGCGGTCCACGCCGGCCTGACCTGCCGGGCGTGTCACGTCAATAAATGGGGCCCGGGCAAAAAGCCGAGCTGCGTCCGGTGTCATCCCCGAGACAAGTACCGGCCTCGCCGGGCCTGCCTGCCGGGCTTGACGCTCCGGCCGCGGGTGACTAAGGTGAAGCGGTGATGTTCGAGGGTCGCCCTTTCTTGTTTTCCATTCAGGCGAGTAGTCGATGACCCCAGCGGCGGATAATGACATCGCCAAGCGGCCAGGCCGTTTTGTTGTGTTCGAGGGCATTGACGGCTCGGGCAAGTCCACCCAGGCCCGGCGCCTGGCCGAAGTCTTGGGGGCCGAGGGTCGTGAGGTGGTGTTGACCCGGGAGCCGACCGACGGGCTGTGGGGACAAAAGATCAGGCAGATCGCGGCTAAGGGTCGCCAGGGGATCGATCCCCGGACCGAGTTGGATTATTTCGTCAACGACCGCCAGGAGCATGTGGACGAGGTCATCGCCCCGGCCCTGGCCGCGGGCCAGGTCGTCATCTGCGATCGTTACTTCTACAGCACCATCGCCTACCAGGGGGCCCTGGGCCTGGACCCTGATCTCATTCGTCAGGAGAACGAAGGGAAATTTCCGCGGCCCGACCTGGTCATCTTGCTGGAGGTGCCGCCCAACACGGGTCGGCGGAGGATCGAGGCAGGCCGCGCCGGCGGGACCAACCAAGGCTACGAGGGCCCCGAGTTTCTGGAGCGGGTGGGCGCCATCTTCGCCCGGATGGACGACGACAACATCCGCCGGATCGACGCCACCCGGCCCGCAGACGAGGTGTTCGAGGCGGTGTTGGATGCCTGCGGTCGACTCCTGGAATCCACAACAAAGGACAATAAATGAAGACCGCGGTCTTGATCATCGACATGGTGCAGGATTATTTCACCCACGGCTACCCGATCACCGAACCGGCGGAGCGAATAATTCCGGCGCTCAACGAGCTGAATGCCGCCGCCCGGGCCGCCGGGATGCCGGTCATCCATTCGACCGACTCCTTTCTGGAGGACGACTTCATCTTCAAGGGCAAGATGAAGCCCCATTCCCTGCGCGGTACGCCCGGGGCCGAGGTGGTGGACGGCGTGGTTTGCGAGCCGTCGGACGTCTGGCTGCCCAAGCGGCGGTTTTCGGCCTTTTACAAGACCGACCTGGACCAGACGCTCCGGACCTGGGGGGTCGAGCAGGTGGCCGTGGGCGGGATCGTGACCCACGTCTGCGTCCTGGCCACGGCCCTGGACGCCCTGCAGTCAGACTTTCGGACGATCATCGTCGAGGACTGCTGCGCCTCGCCCACCGAGGAGATGCGGACCAATTGCCTTGACCTCTACCGTAACGGTCCGCTCGATCCCCTGTTCAGGGTGATTAACCGGGCCGAACTCATCGGCGAATGGTCTTGATCGGTCCCGGAAAGTGACCGGGACGGGAGCGCGCGCATCTCCCGCCCCGGTCGGCGTGGTCACTCACTTTTGGGGCTTCTTGTCCTCCGGCTTCGGGCTTTTCAGGTCTGGCTTGCCAAAAGGCATGCACCCGCAGCCGCAACCGCTCTTTTTCTCTTCGGCCATCCCGATCACCTCCTTTCGGCTGGGCCGGTCTTATTAACTTTCGAGTTCATCGATGCGTTCCCTCACGCCGGCCAACTCCTGCCGGAGTTTTTCGGCATAGGTTTCCAGTCGCTCTTGTTGTTCGGCCTTGGAATAGAAACGACGGATCAATCCTCGGCCGGCGCACCCGCAACCCGTCATCTGCCGGGGAGCCCCTGCTGGTTGGCACACCTCAATCACCTCCTTTCAAGCTTCCCTTGTTCATGTTTCTCCCCAGGGTGTTTAAGTGTTTTAGTATATACTTCGGTTTTCCCCAAAAAAAGAGAGACATCACTCCCCCTTTTCCAGGGCCTCGAGGCGAGCCCTAACCTTCTCCAGCTCCGCTTGCAGTTCACGCTCGTACTTTTTCATCCGGGCCACTTGGTCCTCGGCTCGACCGAGTTCCTTCTCACCCAACCGCCCGGGACTTCCGCAGCCGCAGTGGCAGACCGTGCTTAAAAACTCCCCGCATCGCTCCAAGGCCTTCGGGTCGATGTCATATGGTATCCAGTAGCCCTGCCGTTTGTTGCGGACCAGGCCGGCGTGTTTCAGAATTTTGAGGTGCTGGGAGACGGCCGACGGAGTGATGCCCAGGGTCTTAGACATCTCATTGGCGCCCAGGGGCCCCTTTTCCTTGAGGAGTTCGATGATCTTCAGGCGGGACTCCACGCCCAGCACCTTGAATATTTCGGCCTTGTTCTTTCCCACTCCGGCCCTCATTTCAGTCATTGCTTAAATACTACGTCGGGCACGTCGCCTTGTCAAGCTTGGTGACCCATTTTCCATGGGCCGGGCGGGCGTCGGATTCATTTCAGCCCCGCCATCGGACAGGGCGGCGTTCTGGACCGGAAGCTCCCGTTGGATTTCCTCCGCGCCCGCCACGGCGTTGACCGCGCTGTTGAACTCAGCCAGCAGGTTGTCCCCGGGCGAGTCGATCACCCGGCCGTGATGCTTCTCGATGATTTGTCTGAAAACCTGGCGGTGAGCGGTCTGGGTTTCCACCGTGGCCGCCTCGTCGTCGGCCATGAGACGGGAGTAGCCTTTGACGTCGGCGCCGAGGATGGCGTTCAGCTTGCGTTTCATGGCCGCCCCCTCATTTTTTGAGCCGCGCCTTTTTAAATGCCTCGATGGCCGCCTTCTTCATGGCGGGGTCCTTGTAAGGTAGTCTGTTCACGGTGGTCATGGAGAAGTCAGGATTTATCCTTAGAAGCCCGGCCAAGGCGGCCCTGGCCTCGGCCAGGCGTCCCAGGCGGACATAGGACCGAACCAGTCCATAATACGCAAATTGAAACCGGGGGTTCAGCGCCAGCGCCTTTTTGTAGGCAACGATGGCCTGGTGATACTGCCCCAACCCTCTTCGGACCATTCCCAAAATATGGTAGTAGAGTGGCGTCGGAAAAGGATTGAGGCGTAGGGCCCGGTTGATGGCCGCCAGCGCCCGCCGGTAATTAGACAAATAGTAATTAAACATCGCCAGTCCGAGCCAGGCGTCGGCGCTGTTGGGATTGAGGGCCACGGCCCGCTCCAGGGTGGCCAGGGCCTTGTCGTAACGTCGCGCCAATAAGTAAATAGCTCCCAAGGCGAAAAGGGCCACGTCCTGCCTGGGGTTGAGGGCCAGGGCCTGGCGGGCGTATCTGGCGGCCGACATCAGGGACGCGCGACGGTCCTTGGTCCAGCCCCACATGAAGTCATACAAGTGAGCAAAGCCTAACCAGCCGTAGGCGGCAGAAAACTTGGGGTCAAGCTTGATGGCCCTCTGGAGCAGCTTACGACCCACGGCGTTGGCGGCCTTGTTGCTGCGTCTGATGTGAGCGACCCCTTGCAGGTAGAGTTCATAGGCCTCGAGGTTTTGGGTCGAGGCCCTTTCGGCCCGCAGACGCGCCTGCTCGCCCTCGGTCAGATTGATCTGCATGGCGGTCATGATCTTCATCGTGATCTCGTCCTGCAGGGCGAAGATGTCCTTGAGGGGACGGTCGTACTTCTGGGACCAGAGGTGACGCCCGGTCCGGGCGTCGATCAACTGGGCCGTGATCCGGACCCGGTTGGCCGAGCGCTGGACGCTGCCTTCCAGGACGTAACGCACCCCCAGGTCCCGGCCCACTTGCTGGACCTTGACGGCCTTGCCCTTGTACACGAACGCCGAGTTGCGGGCGATGACGAACAGCTTGGGGACTCGGGACAGGCCCCGGGTGATGGCCTCGGTCATCCCGTCCGAGAAATACTCCTGCTTGGGGTCGCCGGTCATGTTGACAAAGGGCAGGACGACGATGGACGGCTTGTCCGGCAGGGGTAAGGCTTGGGCCTTGGCGGCGGGCGGCTTTTTGGCCACGGGTTTTATCGAAGGCGATCGGAGCCAGCAGTACCAGACCACCACGACCGCGGCCACCGCCGCCGCCATTGCCGCGGCCAGGCCGATCTTACGCCATTTATGGCCGACCGCACGCTTGGCCTTGAGCACCCGATGGGCGGCCGCGCCCGGATACGATAAAACCCGGTAGGCCCGAATCGGCTTGGGGATATTCTTGACCGTTTGCTCGCCCAGGAATTCGTACTCCAGGCCGACCTTGTTCTCGATGGCGTCAAAGACCGTGCCGGATAAACAGATCCCCCCGCCCTCGGCCAGGCCCTCCATCCGGGCGGCGACGTTGACCCCGTCCCCGTAGATCCGCTCGCCGTCCTCGATGACGTCGCCCAGGTTAATACCGATCCGCCAATTCATCCGCCGGTTCTCGGGCAACTCCAGGTTCCGCTCGGCCAGCTCCCGCTGGATCTCGACCGCGCCGTTGACCGCGTCGACCACGGAGGTGAACTCGGCCAGGATGTTGTCGCCGGGGGAGTCCACCACCCGGCCCCGGTACTGCTGAACCAGGTTGGTGATGGCCGCCCGAAAGGTGGTCACGGTCCGGATCGTCGCCTCTTCATCATCTCTCATCAGGCGGCTGTAGCCTTCCACGTCCGCGCTGAGCAGGGCCGACAGCCGACGCCGGTAGCCTTGGTCAGTCATGGGACTCCCCCCCCGTCTCTTGAAAACAGGCTAGATCGATCGTGGTCGGATAATGGTTCGGCGGCCAACGCGTCGGCCATGAGCCGCGAGCAGTCTCGGACGTCGGCGCTGAGGATGGCGGTCAGCTTGCGTTTCACGGCCGCCCCTTCATTTTTAGCCCCGCCTTTTTGAGGGCCTCGATGAGGGCTTTGTTCCTGGCGGGATCCTTGTAAGGCCTGGTGGCCACCAGGGCCAGCGAGAAGTCGGGTTTCACCTTCAGGAGCCTGGTCAGGGCGGCTTTGGCTTCGGCCAGACGCCCCAACTGGACATAGATATAGACCAGGCTGTTCCAGGCCCAGAAGTAAGCCGGGTTTCGGGCCAGCGCCTTTTTATAGGCGACAATGGCCTGGCTATACTGTTTCAGCCACATGTGGGCCATGCCCAGGATCTGGTAGTGGTTGGCCATAGGAAACGGGTTGAGGCGAATTGATTTTTTGACGGCCGCCAACGCCTGCCGATCCTGTGAGGACCAGATCAGCGCCACAGCCAGACCGGCGAAGGCAAAGGAACTGTTGGGGTTGAGGGCCACGGCCCGCTCCAGGCTGGCCACGGCTTGGTCATGTTTCCGCATGAAGGCATAGACAAAGCCTAAGACCACATAGGGAACATCCAAATCAGGGCTCAGGGCCAAGGCCTGGCGGGAGTGTTTAGCGGCGGACATCAGGGAGGACTTGGGGGTCGTGGTCCAGCCCCAGAGGCAGTCGTAGAAGTGGGCAAAGCCCAATGTGGCGTGGGCCGAGGCGAAATTCGGGTCTAGGTGGATGGCCCTTTGGAGTAGCTTTCGGGCTGCGGTATTGCCGGCTCGTGTGAGACGATTCATTCTACCGATCCCCTGCAAGTACAATTCATAGGCCTCCAGGTTTCGGGTCGGCGCCCTCTCGGCCCGCAGGCGGGCCTGCTCGCCCTCGGTCAACTCGATCCGCATGGCGTTCATGATCTTCATCGTGATCTCGTCCTGCAGGGCGAAGATGTTTTTCAAATCCCGGTCGAATTTCTGGGACCAAATGTGACGCCCGGTCAGGGCGTCGATCAACTGGGCCGTGATCCGGACCCGGCGGCCCGAGCGCTGGACGCTGCCCTCCAAAACGTAGCGCACCCCCAACTCCCGACCCACTCGCTGGACCTTGACCGCCCGGCCCTTGTACACAAACGCCGAGTTGCGGGCGATGACGAACAACTTGGGGACCCGGGACAGGCCGCGGATGATGGCCTCGGTCATCCCGTCGGAGAAATACTCCTGCTTGGGGTCCCCGGTCATGTTGACAAAGGGCAGCACGACGATGGACGGTTTTCGGGGCAGATCGAGCCCCGGGGTCGGGCCGACCGTTGGCTTCAGAGGAGCGTCACCCTGGAACGGGGTCCAGATCAAAATGGCCACCAGGGCCAGGATGGCCAGCGCCGCCCCGGCCCCCAGGCCCGCGATGATTTTCAATCGCCCTTTGGGGGCGGCCCTGGCGGGATCCATTGGAGTCGACGGCGCGCTGTCGGCATCCTGGGCCACCCGGTAGACCCGGACCGGCTCGGTGATGTTTTTCACGGAATGCTCGCCCAGGTGCTCGTACTGAAACGACAGCTTGCCCTTGACCTGGTCGTAGACCGAGCGGGAGATGCAGACGCCTCCGGCCTCGGCTATTGCTTCTATCCGGGCGGCGACGTTGACCCCGTCGCCGTAGATCCGCTCGCCCTCGAAGATCACGTCGCCCAGATTAATGCCGATGCGCCACTCCATCCGGCGGTGCTCGGGAAGTTCTTCATTGTGAACCTGTAACTCCCGCTGGATTTCGACCGCGCCTTGAACGGCGTTGACCGCGCTGTTGAACTCAGCCAGGAGGTTGTCCCCGGGCGAGTCAATCACCCGGCCGCTATTTTTTTCGACCACTTTCGAAATGATCTGCCGGTGGGCGGTCAGGGTCTTCACCGTGCCCGCCTCGTCGTCGGCCATCAAGCGGCTGTAGCCCTTGACGTCGGCGCTGAGGATGGCCGTCAGCTTGCGATTCACTCCGGGTCCGGTCACGGGTCCACCCCTCTCAAACGGCCTTCGGCGGGCACGACCGACAAAACAGGATATCTCGGCCTCGTTGGCCACGGGCCGGCCAAAAAGTTCCCTGGTTCATCAGACCTCCTTGACGTCAACCGCCCTGACCTTGACGCCCAGTTTCTCGGCCTTGGCGCTGAAATCATCCAGCAACCCGGCCAGGGCCAGGTGATGCTCGTCTCGGAAGAACAAATACAGGCTGATCATCTGCCGTCTGGGCCGGGGTGCGGCCCCGGGCCCCACCCCCATCTTGGCGGCCAATGGTCCCAACTCTTCGATGACCTCGCCTATACTCTGATATCGTCCCTCAGGTTCTCTTTGACCGGCGCGGAGGATGAACCGAGCCCATTCCTCGGGCAAGTCAGGGACAAGGTTTCTGGGATCGGGCAGGGACATGGTGCGGTGGAGGTCCATCAGCTTGGCGACGTCCTCTTCCGGGAAAGGACGCCGGCCGGTGACCATCTCGAAGGCGGTTATCGCCAGGGAGTAGATGTCGCTCCGTTCATCCACAGGGTCGCCCTCGATCTGCTCGGGGGACATGTAGCCGACCGTGCCCGGGAGGTCGAGGTCCTCCGTCCCCTGGGGGCAGGCCAGGCCAAAATCGACCACCCTGACACGCTGGTTGTGCTGGAGGAAGATGTTGGCCGGCTTGACGTCCTGGTGGACGATCCCCTTTTGGTGGGCATAGGCCAGACCGGCGCAGACCTGCATCAGGATGTCCAGGCTGCGGGCCAACGGCGGCGGCGGTGAATTGTCGAGCAGGTATTGCAGGGTCACCCCTTCCAGGCATTCCATCATGATGAACACCGTGCGGTAGCGCTCCTCGATGTCGTATACCCGGACGATGTTCTCGTGGTTCAAACGGGCGATGGTCTTGGCCTCGCGGTGAAACTTGTCGATGAAATCGGGATTCATGGCCAGGTCGTGCCTCAGCATCTTGATGGCCACCGGGATGTTCAGGGCGTGGTGGACGCCCTTGTAGACGATGCTCCACCCCCCCTGGCCGATGACATCCACGATCCGGTACTTGCCGATGTGGCGGTCCCTGGTCAGCTTCGAGGCGGCGAACCGCTCGACCATGATTTCGGTCAACAGGCTTCTCAGGTCGGAGTGTTGTTCGGCCAGGTCGTCAAACGCGGCCCGGCTCAGGCCCCACAAGATCATGTCGGACGCGGCGTCCACGTGGGCGTTGCGCCTCTCGCCGGTCAGCACGGCCATCTCTCCGACCACGTCTCCGGGCCTGCTCTTGGCCAGGGGATGAAGGTCCCCGTCTCTTTCCACGCTGACGACGCAAGAGCCCTGCTCGATCAGGAAAAACTCCTCCCCTTTCTCGCCTTGACGGATGAACCTCTCCCCGGCCTTGACTTCCTTTCGGGTCAGTCTCTCGACAAAAGGTTCGAAGGCCTCGGGGGGCAGTGACCGAAGCAGTTTGTTGTGGCCGAAGAAGTCGTTCTCCGCCCGAGGCGGGATGCTTTCCGAGGGTTGTTTGGTGCTCGCCCGGCTCGTCATTTTTCGTCACCCCACCGCTTCATTTCAGTCCCGCCCGGCGCAGGGAGTCGAAATAGTCGTCGTTGGCCGGATGCTTAATGTAGGGATGAAACGCCTTCCAGTAATCAACCGAAAAGCCGGGATCGATTCTCAGGACCAGGTCGACGGCCTTCTTGACCTCCCGTTCTCTTCCTGAAAGCCGGCAGGCCGAGACCAGGCCCGCCGCCGCCCACAAGTCATCGGGCGCCAGGCCCAGGGCCTTGTTAAAGGCCTCGATGGCCTCCTTGTGCCGGCCGGTATGGTTGTAGGCATGTCCCAGGACCGTAAAGTACCAATGGTGCGGGAAGGGATTGAGACGCAGCGCCTTGTTGATTGTCGAGATGGCGTCATCGTGCCGGCCCGCCCAGTGATAAATAATGGCCAGGAGTTGATGTGAGTCGGCGTGATTGGGGTTGAGTGAGATTGCCGATTCACCTTCGACGATGGCCCGACCGTGGTCCCTTTTCAAGGCATATATTAGTCCTTGCAAGGAATAGGCATCGGGCAGGGAGCCATCCAGGGCGCGGCCCCTTTGGGCGGCCTCCTCGGCCCTGGTCAAAGATTCGAGGGGCGAATCACTCAAACCATACGTGACCTCTAAAAGACTAATTGAGCCCAAGGTCACCCAGGCTCGGGGGAATTCCGGGTCCAGAGTAAGAGCTTCCTGCAACGGTTCACGGGCCAGGACGATGGTGTCAGGCGTGACCTGCCGCAGGATGTTCCTGGTTTCCAGAAACCGGAGGTAGGCCTGAATGTTTTTCGTGCCCCGGGAATGGACTCTGGCCTGCTCCCCTTCGGTCAGCTTGACCTGCAGTTCGGTCAAAATTTTAAAGGTGATCTCGTCCTGGACGGCGAAGATGTCGTCCAGATCCCGGTCGTAGCGGTCCGCCCACAGATGGCCGCCGGTGGTCGCGTCGATCAATTGGGCCGTGATCCGGACCCGGTTCCCGGCCCGGCGGACACTGCCCTCCAAGACGTAGGCCACCCCCAGGTCCCGGCCGACCTGTTGGACCTTGACAGGCTTGCCCTTGTAGGTGAACGAGGTGTTGCTGGCGATGACGAATAACTGATGCACCTTGGACAGACTGGTGATGATCTCCTCGGTGATCCCGTCGCTGAAGTATTCCTGCTCCGGGTCGCCGCTCATATTGGCGAAAGGCAAGACGGCGATGGACGGTCGGTCGGGCATTTTCAGTTCTCCGCCCAAAGCAAGAGGTTCGGTCCTCAATTCGACCCGATAAACCCTCACCGGCTCGGCGATGTTTTTGACGCCGTGCTCGCCCAGGTATTCATACTGAAAGGCCAGCTTGCCCTTGACTTGGTCGTAGACCGAGCGGGAGACGCACACCCCGCCCGGCTCGGCGATGCCCTCGATCCTGGCGGCGACGTTGACCCCGTCGCCGTAGATCCGCTCGGCCTCGAAGATCACGTCGCCCAGATTGATCCCGATCCGCCAGGCCATGCGGCGGTGCTCGGGCAGGTTGGCGTTGCTTGCGGCCAGCCGGTTCTGGATCTCGACCGCGCCCTGAACGGCGTTGACCGCGCTGCCAAACTCGGCCAGGAGGTTGTCCCCGGGCGAGTCGATCACCCGGCCGTGGTGCTGCTCGATGATGTTCCTGAAGACCTGACGGTGGGCGGTCAGGGTCCCCACCGTGGCCGACTCGTCGTCGGCCATGAGCCGGGAGTATCCCTTGACGTCGGCGCTGAGGATGTCCGTCAGCTTGCGTTTCATGGCCGCCCCCTCACTTCAGCCCCGCCCGGCGTAGGGCTTCCAAGATGCGTTCCAGATGGGTTTCATCCTTATAAAAGCTCCACTTGCGCAGGTTGTCCAGGCGGAATTTGGGGTTGAGCTTCAGGACTTCTCCGGCGTGCCGGCGTGCTTTTTCCTCCTGCCCCAGCCAGACGTAATTGGCGGCCAGGCCCAGGTGAGGGGCGACGAGGCGGCGGCTACGGCGCCGGCGGCGTTCGAGGTCAGCGATCAATTCTTCATACACGGCCACGGCCTCTTCGTGCCGGCCGGTCTGACCCAAGGCCTCGCCCAGGTGCGTCTGCCACCACTCGGTGGAGGCGTAAGGGCTCAGGCGTCTGACCTGGTTGAAACAGTCTATGGCCTCCTCGAATCGACCTAAAAACATGAGAATGTAGCCCAGGATCGTCTGGCTGTTATATGAGCTTGGACCCAGGGCCACGCCTCGCTCCGCCTCGGCCAGGGCCTGGTCGTGCTGGCCGTGGTATAGGTAAATGAAGGCCAGCAGACTATGGTATTCGGGGACGGTCCGGCCGGGACCGATGCCTTGTTTGGCCGCCTCCACCGCCCGCTTGAAAGCCTCGGCTCGTTGTTCGCCGTGACCAAAGGCGGCGTCTGATAAAAAGGTCCAGGCCAGGAGCAGCCAGGCAAAGGGGTAATCCGGGTCCAGGTCCGTGGCTCGTTTGCATAGCCG
>JAHJDS010000560.1 GCA_018812395.1 Pseudomonadota bacterium | reverse complement strand
TTTCGCCGCGGGTGAACAGGGCCGAGCCGTGGGCCCGGGGCAGGATGCCCACCTCGCCGGTGATCGGTCGGACCTCGTCAAAGGCCCGGCCGTCGGTGCGCCGCCCTTGGTCGAGGATCATCCGCCGCATCCGCTCGCCTTGCAGGTCGTGGACCTGGTCGTGGATCTGACCGGCCTGGCCGGGGAATTCGGCGGCCAGCTCGTCGGCCAGTCGCTCGGCGAGGCGGCTGACCTTGTCCTGGCGCTCGAGCTTGGGGGCGGTGACGATGATGTCGGCCATGTCGGCCTCGGCCAACTCCCGAACCCGGGCCTGGAGCCTGGCGTCGACCTCCGGGGCGGGGAAACCGCGCTTGGGCTTGCCGTAGGCCTCGCGCAGGCCCTCCTGGATGTCGATCAGGGGCTGCATCTGTTCGTGGGCGTAGAAGATGGCGTCGAGGACCTCCTCCTCGGGGATGAACCGGGCCGCGCCTTCGACCATGATGATCGCCTGCCGGCTGCCGGCGAAGATCAGGTTCAGCTCCATGAGGTCCCAGACGTCCGGACTGGGATTGATGAGCATCTCGCCGTTTTGCCGCCCGACGCGGACGGCGGCGATGGGTCCGGCGAAGGGGACATCCGAGATGTGCAGCGCCGCCGAGGCGGCGACGATGCCCAGCACGTCCGGTTCGTTGTCCAGGTCCACCGAGTAGACGTTGGCGATGATCTGGGTCTCGTAGCCCCAACCCTTGGGGATCAGCGGCCGGATGGGCCGGTCGATGCACCGCGAGGTCAGGGTCTCCTTTTCCGAGGGACGACCAATCTCGCGCCGAAAGAAATTGCCGGGAATGCGGCCGGCGGCGTAGGCCATTTCCTGGTAGTCGACGGTCAAGGGTATGAAGTCGATGCCCTCGCGGATGTTGTTGTCGCTGACCGCCGTGCCCAGGACGATGGTATCGCCGTAGCGCACCTCGGCCGCGCCGCCCGCCTGCTTGGCCAATTTGCCGGTCTCGATGGTCAGGTCGCGTCCGCCCAGGGACGCCGTCATTTTGATGGCCATTTATCGGTTCCTCGTGTTTTTTGGGCCGATTACTTGCGGAGGCCCAGTTGCTGAATTAGTTCTCGGTAACGCTGTGCATCCCGGGACTTGAGGTAGTTGAGCAGCCGGCGCCGCTGGCCGACCAGCTTGAGCAGACCCCGCCGGGAATGGTGGTCCTTCTTATGGACCTTGAAATGTTCGGTCAGTTGCTTGATCCGCTCGGTCAGCAGGGCGATCTGCACCTCTGACGAGCCGGTATCGGTTTGGTGCAGCCGATATTGTTCGACCAGTTCTCGTTTGTCATCCGCTGTCAGGACCACGATATCCTCCTTGATTCCAAATCGGTTGACGCCGGCGGTCGTCGCCGACGTCATCGCCGCTCACCGTCGGGTGAAACACCCGGACTATACGCACGTCTCGACCTTCGCTCCTGAGCACCGCCACCAGGTCGCCGGCGGCGGTGTAGGTTCGCCACGTGGCCTCCTCGCCCGTCGCCGACCCGCGGCAGGCCGCCTGGAGTTCGTCGGGAACCCGTCCCTGGCGCAACTCGGCCGCCGTCCGGGGCTCGATCTCGATCCCGGGCAAAAAGTCCACCGCCCGATTGAGCGGCCACAGCCGCTCGGTCAGACGGCCCGCCTCGGCCAGGGACTCGAGGTCGTCTCCCCTGATGGCCTCGGCCAGGTCCCAGGCGCCGCTCCTCAGCCGCCTCAGGGACGTCAGGTGGCCGCCCGAGCCCAGGGCCTCGGCCAGCTCGGCCCCCAGCACCCGGACGTACGTTCCGGCCGAGCAGTGAACCGTAAACCCGATTTCACCGGGCCGGTAAAAATCCAGTTCCGCCCGAAGGACCGTCACCCTCTTGGGCGGCTTGTCCACTTGGACGCCGGCCCGAGCCCACCGGTAAAGGGGCCGGCCGCGATGTTTGGCCGCCGAATAGGCCGGCGGCCGCTGCAGCCTCTCGCCCTGGAGACCGGCCACCCCCCGCCGGACCTCCTCGAGTCCGAGTTCGGGCACCGGCCGGTGCTCGAGGACCTCCCCGGTTCGGTCCAGGGTGTCCGTGACCGGGCCCAGGCGCAGGGTGGCCCGGTAGACCTTGTCCGAGGCCAGCATCCCGGTCGCCAGCTTGGTGGCCTCTCCCAGGCAGACCAACAACAGCCCCGTGGCGAAGGGGTCCAGGGTCCCGGTGTGGCCGGCCTTGCCGGCCCCGAGCAGCCGGCGGCAGCGATCCACGATCCGAAACGACGACACCCCGGCCGGCTTGTCCACGGGCAGTACGCCGTGAACGGAACCGACTCCCCGGCGGCGCGACCGGCTCATCGGGCCGGACTTCCCGCGCCGGACCGGGAGGCCGCGGGGGCACCCAGCGACCCCTCGACCTCGGCCTCGATCAGCGCCTCGGCCGCCGCCGGGTCCAGGTCGAGACTCAGCCCGGCGGCGTTGTGGTGGCCGCCTCCGCCGTATTTCTCGGCCAGGGCGGCGACGTTGACCCGGCCGTTGGACCGCAGGCTGACCTTGACCGTCCGACCGTCCAGGGGCCGGAGCAGGGCCGCCACCTCGACCCCGGCCACGGACCGGGGAAATTCGATGAAACCTTCCAGGTCCGCGGCCACGGTGTCGGTCCGGCGAAACATGTCGTCCGTGGCCCGGACCAGGGCCAGGCGGCCGTCCAGGTGAAGAGTCAACGTGGACAGCACCCGGCCCATGAGTTCCAGCCCGCCCGGCGCGGTGGCGTAGACCTCCCGGGCGACCCGGGCCGGATCGACGCCCAGGCCCACCAGGGCGGCGGCCAGGGCCAGGGCCTCCTGATCGGTGTTCGAGTGGCGAAACGAGCCCGTGTCGGTCAGCACGGCCACGTACAGCGCTTCGGCCGCCAGACGATCGATCTCGATCCCGGCCGCCCGGAACACCCGCCACAAGAGCACCCCGGTGGCCGCGGCCCCGGGGTCCGCCACCATCAACTGGCCCAAGGAGCGACTGGTCAGGTGGTGGTCCAGGGCGACCACCATCGGCGCCCGGGCGACCAGTTCCGCCCCTCCTGGTCCCAGGCGGGCCGGTTCGCTGCAGTCCAGGACGAACAGGACCTCGAACTCGGCCTCGACCGCCGAGACCACTTGGTCGGCCCCGTGCAAAAAACGATACGGCTCGGGCACCGGATCGGCGTTATAGAGCACCGCCCGGCCGCCCAGGGTTTCGATGACCCGGCCCAGGGCCAGGGTCGACCCCACGGCGTCACCGTCGGGACGCTCGTGGGCGGCGACGACAAAGCGGCGGCTTTCCCGTAAAACCCGCCCCACGGCCGACAGCGCCCCGGACATGGTCAGTCCAGGCCCCGGAGCAGGCGGTCGATCCTCTCGGCCCGCTCCAGTGACCGGTCGGCCACGAACACCAGGTCGGGCACGCGGCGGATCCGCAGCCGATCGCTCAGTTCCCGCCGGATGAAGGGCTTGGCCGCCGCCAGGCCTTCCTGGGTGCTGGTCCACTGGACCTCGTCACCCAGGACGCTGAAAAAGACCTTGGCGTTTCTCAAGTCGGGACTCACGTCCACCCCGGTGATGGTGGCCATCTTGATGCGGGGGTCCTTGACCCGTCGCCCCAAGATCCAACTCACTTCCTCGCGGATGAGGTCTCCCACCCGCTGGGTTCTTAGACTCAAGAGGTTCTCCGTGACCCTCCGCCGGGCAGGGTCACTCCGAAAAGTGAATGATCTCGAGTTCGGCGTCCAAGACCTCGGCCAGGTGGAGCGACTCGACAAAGTCCACGATCTTGTCCAACCGCGAGTTCACCTGAGCGTGATCGTTGCCCACCACGGCCAGCCCCAGGACGGCCCGCTGCCACTTGTCCTGGTCGGCCACCTCGGCCACGGCGGCCCGGTGGTGGTGGGTGACCCGGTCCTTGATGGCCTTGACCACCCGGCGCTTGCCCTTGAGCGAACTGTTCTCGGCCAGCCTGAGGACCAGCCGTCCGACCCCGACGACCATGATCGACCTCGCTACAGTTCGGGGCGGACTTCGTCGAGCTGGTAGGCCTCGATGACGTCCCCGACCTTGATGTCATTGTAGCCGTCGAGACCGATACCGCACTCGTAGCCCTTCTCGACCTCCTTGACGTCGTCCTTGAAGTGCCGCAGGGACCCGATGGCGCCGGTGTGCTGGACCACGCCCTCCCGGAGGAGGTGGACCCGGGACCCCCGCTCGATCTTGCCGTCGATCACGGCGCAGCCGGCCACCGTGCCCGCCTTGGGCACCTGGAAGATGTCGCGGACCTCGGCCCGGCCGATGGTCTGCTCGCGATAGATCGGATCGAGCAGGCCGACCATGGCGTCCTTGACCTCGGCGATGACCTCGTAGATGACGTTGTAGGTCCGGATATCCACGCCTTCCTTCTCGGCCAACTCGACGACCTTGGGGTTGGGTCTGACGTTGAAGCCGACGATGATCGCCTCCGAGGCCGAGGCCAGCAGGATGTCCGTTTCGGCGATCGCCCCGGTGGCCGCCTGCAGGACGTTGACCTTGACCTGGTCGGTGGAGAGTTTTACCAGGGCCTCGTTGATGGCCTCGACCGAACCGTGGACGTCGCCGCGGATGATGAGGTTGAGTTCCTTGGCCTCGCCCTCCTTGATCCGCTCGAACAGCCCCTCGAGGCTGACCTTGGACGTCTGGGCCAGTTCCTCCTCGCGGCGTTTGTTCTGGCGGTGCTCGGCCACCTGCTTGGCCCGCTTATCGCTGTCGAGGACGATCAGTTCGTCGCCGGCGTCGGGCACGCCGGACAGGCCCTGGACTTCGACCGGGATGGACGGCCCGGCCTGATCGATGGGTTGTCCCCGGTCGTCGGTCAGGGCCCGGACCCGGCCGAAGAAGGATCCGCAGACGTAGACGTCGCCCGTCTTGAGAGTGCCCTCGGTGACCAGGACCGTGGCCACGGGCCCCCGCCCCTTGTCCAGGCGGGCTTCGACGATCCGTCCCCGGCCCAGCTTGTCCGGGTTGGCCGTGAGTTCCAGCATCTCGGCCTGGAGGATGATCATCTCGAGCAGGTTGTCCAGACCGGTCTGCTCTTTGGCCGAGACCTGGGCGAAGATGGTCTCGCCGCCCCAGTCCTCGGGGACCAGACCCAGCTCGCCCAGCTGGCGCTTGACCCGGTCCGGGTCGGCCTCCGGCTTGTCGATCTTGTTGATGGCCACCAGGATGGGGACCCCGGCCGCCCGGGCGTGGCTGATGGCCTCCTTGGTCTGGTCCATGACGCCGTCGTCGGCGGCCACGATCAGGACCACCAGATCGGTCACCTTGGCCCCCCGGGCGCGCATGGCGGTGAAGGCCTCGTGGCCCGGCGTGTCGAGGAAGACGATCTCTCCGCCCTTGATGTGGACGTGATAGGCCCCGATGTGCTGGGTGATGCCGCCCGCCTCGCCGGCGGTGACGTTGGTGTGGCGGATGGCGTCGAGGAGCGACGTCTTGCCGTGGTCCACGTGGCCCATGATGGTCACCACCGGGGGCCGGGGTTTGAGGTCCTCGGCTTTGTCCTCGGCGGCGTGCAAGACCTCCTGCTCCTCGAAGATGGCCCGTTCCGCCTCGTAAGAGAAGTCGGTGGCGATCAGGGCGGCGGCGTCGAAGTCAATGGACTGATTCAGCCCGGCCATGACCCCCATGGCCATCAGCTTCTTGATGACCTCGCTGGCCTTGACGCCCATGCGTTTGGCCAGAGCGGCCACGGTGATGACGTCGCCGATTTTGAGACGGCGCTTGATGGCCTTGGGCGTGGTGATCTCGGTGTGGGCGGTCTTCTTGCCCGGACCCCGCTTACCCCGCCGACCGCGACCGGAGTCGTAGATGTCCTTGTGCTCGAGGACCGCCCGCTTGCGGAAGCCGACCTTGCTCCGGAGGGTGGCGTCGTCCGGGGGCTGGGCCTGCTTGCACTTTTTCCGCTTCCGGCCGGGTTTGCCGACGTCGGCCTCGGCCTGGACGGCCGGAGCCACCGGCGCGACCCGAGGGCCGGGGAACGGG
>JAHJDS010000055.1 GCA_018812395.1 Pseudomonadota bacterium | reverse complement strand
CGGGTCAGCCCCGCGCCGACGCCGGCCAGACCTCCTATTTTCGGTCCTTGTTGGATGTCTGCGTCTGCCATATTCTCCCCCCGCATTGAAGGTGCCTATCCGTGCGTTCGGCCGCAAGCATACAGGCGCTGATTGAAGAGCGAAAGCTGCTTTCCTCACCTCCTTTCGGGCTCTTCTTATGTTGATATATGCCTACCCCGCTTCAGGTCGGGGTTTCGGCCCGTGTGTCTCGATGCGGGATTGTCTGGAAGGCGAAGCCCGGCGGAAAAGATCGGCGAAAGAGATGCGTACGGGAGTAAGACGGCGAGCGCTGGTCAGCGGAGGAAGGAGGGCATCCATCATCAGACTGCTCCGGCGACAGAAAGGCGTGTGGGTAACAGCCTAGCCCGTGGGGTCCGAATTGTCAAGAAGCAGTATGGAGGTGACTCCTCTCGAGTACGCCTTGAGGCCCGGTCCGGGACGTGGTAACCTGTCCGCGTCCAAGGGGGAGGGCCGGCCGCAAATCGTCTCCGGATGGCGCTGATCCAGTGGTCCCCGGCGGACCTGGACCTGGTCCAAAGGGTCAGGGCCAAGAACCCCAATCTTTGCGACCGCCAACGGCGGCCATCCATGTTCCGGGCCTTGTCTCGGGAGAACCCGTAAGACTTTTACCCCGCGTTCCGGCCGGCCCGGTCACTAGCCAGGGCCGCCAGGATTTTCCCCGGCGTGGCCGGCCGGCTCCTCACCCTCGCCCCGCAGGCGTCGAAGATGGCGTTACAAACCGCCGGGGCCACGCCGACGATCCCGATCTCGCCGATCCCGGTGGCCCCGAACGGCCCCTTGTCCCGCGGGGTCTCAAGGAAGATGGACTCGATCTCCGGCACGTCCTTGATCCGGGGAGGAGGGTATTTGCCGAACGAGTCCGTATCCGGATGGACGTACTCCTCGGTCAGGGCGTAGCCCGGGCCCATGACCGCGCCGCCCTCGATCTGTCCGGTCAGGGCGGCCGGGTTGATGATCGTCCCCGGATCGTACACCCCGGTGATCTTGAGAACCCGTGTCCGGCAGGCGCGCACCGCCCGCCAGGCCAGGAGCACGACGCAGGCGCCGCACCGGCCCCTGTCCGCAGCCTTCCTTGGTGCCGTAAAGGCCGAGCGCGTCACGCAGAACGTCGATCAGGCGCCACTCGGGCGCCACGATCAGGCGGTGACGGACGCCGTTGACAATCAGTTCCAGATCGCCCATGGACCGCTCCCCGGCCAAGGAAGAGTAGTTGTAATTATATCCGAGGTCGGCCTCGAGCCAAGGGTGTGCTAACCGGATTCAGCGCCCGGGAGGGCGGTCCGGCGTCCCGCCCGCACGTCCTTGGGACTGATGGACAGGGGGTTAGGCTTCGGCGTTCGGAGTGGACGTGTCGCGGTCGGCCTTTTCGGCGACGATGCATCGGAGCGGTTCGAGACGACGGAGGTGCTCGAAGCATTGGTTGCAGGAGATGCATGCCGGACGGCGGCGCGAGCCGACCCGCCATTCATTGATCAGACCCGGCTCCCGGATCAGGGGCCTCGACAGGGACACGAAGTCGGCCTCGCCCCGGGCGACGACCTCCTCCATCAGCTCGAAGCTTCGCAGGCCGCCGACCATCATCACCGGGACTTCGACCCGGGCCTTGACCTCCCGGGCCCATTCCCGGAAGTAGGCCTCCCCGCCGGGGCGGTCGACCTTGGTCCTGAACTCGGCCTGGCCGTATCCTTTGCCGCGGAGTCCCTGGCTGATCTCGAGGGCGTCGTACCCCAGTTCGGCCAGGGCCACGGCCGCCGCCAGACCTTCCTCGAAGGTCAGGGCGCCCTCGAAGCCGTCGGCCAGACCCAGCTTGATGAGCACCGGGTAGTCCGGTCCGACCGCGTCCCGGACGGCCCGGTAGATCTCCCGGTGCAGTCGGAGGCGGTTGGTCAGGTCGCCGCCCCAGTCGTCGTCGCGGCGGTTGGTGTGGGGGCTCAGGAACTGGGCCAGGAGATAGGCGTGGGCGCCGTGGATCTGGACGGCGTCGAAGCCGGCCCGTTTGGTCCGGCCGGCGGCCCGGCCAAAGGCCTCGACCACCTCTTCGATCTCGGCGTCGGTCAGGGCCCGG
>JAHJDS010000054.1 GCA_018812395.1 Pseudomonadota bacterium | reverse complement strand
CCTGTGCGGCGCCTACAACTGGATGGACTGCAAGGCCTCCTTCGAGATCAACCCCACCGGCCCCAACCAGCCCATCGAGAAGGGCGAGGTCGTCGACCCGAAGCTGGGCCAGTGGAGGGGCGTCAACGACTTCGTGTACAAGGCCTCGCGGCAGAAGATCGACCACTACAACTTCTACTCGATCGTCTACGACCCGATGACCACCTGCGGCTGCTGCGAGGCCATCGCCGCCGTGCTGCCGACCTGTAACGCGGTGATGACCGTCAACCGGGACTACACCGGCGAGACGCCCTGCGGCATGAAGTTCACCACCCTGGCCGGCGTCATGGGCGGCGGTCAGTCCAGCCCCGGCTTCGTCGGGCATTCGAAGTTCAACATCACCCAAGGCAAGTTCCTCACCGGCGACGGCGGCATCATCCGGCTGGTGTGGATGCCCAAGATCCTCAAGGAAGAGATCAAGGAGCGCCTGGTCAAGCGGGGCCAAGAGGTCGGGGTGCCCAACCTCTACGATCTCATCGCCGATGAGACCATCGCCACCGATGAGAACACGCTCCTGGAGTGGATGAAGAAGGTCAACCACCCGGTCCTGTCCATGGACTCGATCGTCGGTTGATCGGCCCGAGAGTAACCTCCGGCCGTCCCGGTGTCGCCCGGGACGGCCGGCCCCGAGCCCGATAACCCCAAGCGTCCGGAGGACCCGAGGGAGGAGTTGGATAATGGCGCTGACTGGAATCCAGATTTTCAAGATGCTTCCCAAAACGAACTGCGGCGAGTGCGGCGTGCCGACCTGCCTGGCCTTTGCCATGAACCTGGCCGCGGGCAAGGCCGAGTTGGACTCCTGCCCCTACGTCTCCGAGGAGGCCAAGGCCCAGTTGGCCGAGGCCTCCGCGCCGCCCATCCGGCCGGTGAAGATGGGGGCCGGTGACGGCGTGGTGACGGCCGGCGGCGAGACGGTCCTCTTCCGCCACGAAAAGACCTTCTACAACCCCACGCCCCTGGCGGCCCTGCTTGCCGACGACGACCCCGGGGCCGACGACAAGCTCGAGCGGTGGATGTCCTACCGCTGGGAGCGGGTCGGGCTGATCCTCAAGCCGGAGATGGTGGCGGTCAAGGCCTCCGGGGACGACGCCGGTAGGTTCGCGGCCATGGTCAAAAGAGTCGTCGACAACACCGACTTCGTCCCGATCCTGATGAGCGAGAACAAGGACGTCCTGGCGGCCGGCCTCGAGGCCTGCGGCGACCGGGTGCCGCTCCTCTGCGGCGCCACCGAGGCCAACCTGGACGAGCTGATCGAGCTGGCCAAGGACAAGAAGGCCCCCCTGGCGATCAAGGCGGCTTCGGTGGCCGACCTGGAGCCCTTGACCGAAAAAGCGGCCGGCGCCGGGCTCAAGGACCTGGTCATCGATCCCGGGTCACGGGAACTCAAGGCCGCCTTCGAGGATTCGCTGGCCATTCGCCGGGCGGCCCTGATGGACCTCAACCGGAACCTGGGCTACCCGACCATCGCCTTCCCCGTTGAGATGACCGACGACCCCGACGAGGAGACCCTGGCCGCGGCCATGCTCGTCGCCAAGTACGCCGGCATCGTGGTCATGTCCGATTTCAAGGCCGAGAGCCTCTTTCCGCTGCTCCTAGAAAGGCTCAACATCTTCACCGACCCCCAGCGGCCGATGACCGTCACCCAGGGCGTCTACGAGATCAACAACCCGGGCCCGGACTCGCCGGTGTGCGTCACCTCGAACTTCTCGCTGACCTACTTCATCGTCGCCGGCGAGATCGAGGCCTCCCGGGTGCCGACCTGGCTGATGATCATGGACACCGAGGGGCTGTCGGTCCTGACCGCCTGGGCGGCCGGTAAATTCGCCGGCGACGCGGTGGGCATTTTCGTCAAGAAGAGCGGTATCGCCGACAAGGTCAAGCACCAGGCGATCGTCATCCCCGGCTACGCGGCCGCCATCTCCGGCGACCTCGAGGAGGAACTGCCGGGCTGGAACGTCCAGATCGGTCCCCGTGAAGCGGCCCATTTGCCCAAGTTCCTCAAGGAGTGGGCCCCGGACAAGTAGGGGGCCCCGGGCCTGGACCGTTCGGGCCGTAACAGGGGCCGGCCCAGACCCGGAGGCGGGCCGCCCCGGATATTTCGAGACATTGACGAGAGGGAAAAAATGATCTGTGTAGGTGAAAGCCTGAACATCATCAGCACCAAGATCGGCGCCGCCTTCAAGTCCTTCGACCCCGAGCCGCTCAAGGAAGAGGCCAAAAGGCAGGTCGAGGCCGGCGCGGACTACATTGACCTGAACATCGGCCCGGCCCGCAAGGGGGGCGACGAGCTGGTCGAATTCGTCCTGAGCACGGTCCAGTCCGCGATCGATATCCCGGTCTGGATCGACACCACCAACGTCGACGTCCAGGCCCACGGCTGGAAGGTCATCAAAGACGCCGACAAGTGCGTCTGGAACTCGATCATGGCCCGGCCCGAGGTCTACACCAAGGCCTTGCCCATCGCCGCCGAGGCGGGATGCGACATCGTGGCCCTGATGTGGGGCCCCGACGGCCTGCCCCGGGACGAGAACGAGCGGGCCGCCCTGGCCGCCGAGTTGATCTACACCGCCAACGAGGCCGGCATCCCGAATGAGAAAATCTGGGTGGACGGCATCGTCACCCCGGTCAACATCCAGCAGCCTCAGTTGATTAGCCTGCTCAACTTCCAGGCCATGCTCCAGGACATCGCCCCGGGGTGCAAGTCCACCTGCGGGTTGTCCAACATCTCCAACGGGCCGCCCGAGCACCTGCGCTCGATCTTGAACACGACCTACATGGTCATGCTCGAGCGCTTTGGCATGTACTCCTGCATCATCGACGTCCACGACTCAAAAATTATGCCCGTGGCCAAGGGCCAGCGCCCCGACATCGTCGAGGCCATCCACCGGGTGATGGACGCCACCAACATCGACGCCGCCATGACCGGCGAGCCGCTGGTCGCCGAGGACGTCAAGCCCGGGGACGTCTCGGATGACCCGGAGATCCAGGGCTACGTCAAGACGGCCAAGATCATCCTGGGACACTCGCTCTACTCGGATTCGTGGTTGGAGGTTTAACCGCCGTCCGCCAAGCACGGCCGTCTGGAGAAAGACCGTGGGGCGCCATCAGCACCAAGGCGCCCTTGTTGGAAAAACCAAGCCGGGGCTGGCGACAGCCCCGGTTTTTTTAGTCAAACACGGGGCGGTCATGACCCACGATCAGACGGACCAGGACCGGTTCTCCCCTGGCGAGCCCCTGGTGGCGGCTACTCGGGGAGGGCTGATCGAGTCAATCCACTACGGCCACTGGGCCGTGGTCGATCCGGCCGGCCGTCTGGTCGACTCCGGGGGCGACCCCTCCTGCCCGACCTATCTCCGCTCCTGCGCCAAGCCTCTCCAGGCCCTGGCCGTGATCGAGACCGGCGCGGCCCAAGGCTTCGGCTTCACCGAGGCCGAACTGGCGGCCATGTGCGGGTCGCTCAATGGCCAGGATTTCCAGGTGGCGGTCGTGCGGGAGATACTGCGAAAGATAGGGTTGGATGAAAGTTATTTGAAATGTGGCTCACAACGACCCAGCCACCGTCCCACGGCCGCCGAACTGCGGCGACTGGGCCCCCCCATGGAATCGGTTTACAACAACTGCGTGGCCAAGCACGCCGGCATGCTGGCCCTGTGTCAACACCTGGGGCACCCGACGGAAAACTACGATTCATCGGACCACCCGGTCCAAAGGTTGATCTTGACCATCATCGCCGAGACGTGCGCCGTCCCGTCCAAACAAATCGGGATCGGCGTGGACGGCTGCGGCGTGCCGGTCTTCAGACTGCCCCTCAAAAACCTGGCCCGGGCTTACGGCGGCCTGGCCGACCCGGGGCGGTCCGGCTGGGGAGAGCCGAGACAGGCCGCCGCCCGGCGGCTGGTCAAGGCCTGCCTGGCCCATCCGGAGATGATCGCCGGTGACGAGCGCCTGTGCACCGACCTGATGCGGGCCGCGCCGGGGCGACTCCTGGCCAAGGTCGGCGGCGAGGGCTCCTACGCCGTGGCCTGGCCGGAGCGGGGCCTGGGAATGGCCCTCAAGGTCACGGACGGGGCGATGCGGGCCCTGGGCCCGGCCATCGTCGGGGGGCTGCGCCGCTTGGGCGCCCTGAGCGACGATGAGGTCCAGGCCCTGGCCTCCCACGCCCGGCCGCCCATCAAGAACCACCGGGGCCGGATCGTCGGCGAGCTCGGACCGCTCCTTTAGCCCGGATTATTCATGAGACTTCCGGGGCGGCGTGTGCCAGGGGGCACTATGATTCGCGTCGAGCCTCCGCTAAAGTGCAGGCGTCGCGCCCGCGAACTTATTTCCCGCAACTCCTTGTCCGTCGGGCCAATTTTTTGTTATAATCCTTATTCGCCATTACGGGTGTGACCCCGCCACAAAAAGGAGAGCAAGATGCATCGTCGTAAAATTTTGGTGATTGTTATGTCCCTGGCCCTGTCGCTCGGTCTGGCCGCCACGGCCTTGGCCGGCTCCCCGTCGGGCACGGTCAAGGCCTATTTCGCCGCGGCGGCCAAGGGTGACTTCGAGGGGGTGAAGAAGGTGACCACGGGCAAGGCCCGGATGAACATCGAGAAGGCCAGCCCCCAGAGCAAGAAAATCATCCCCGGCATGGGCGCGGCCTTCACCGGGGTGACGGACGAAAAGATCACGGGCGACAAGGCCACGGCCATCGCCCATCTCGATCCGGCCAAGGTGGCCAAGGTGATGTGGGACATGGGCCAGGCCAGTCTGGCCAAGATCAAGGATCCCAAGCAGCGGGCCCAGGCCGAGAAGATGTTGAAGGGCATGTTCGCCAGCATGGCCAAGAAGATCTCGAAGCTCAAAGTCGACCTGGTCAAGAAGGGCGGCGCCTGGCTGATCAGCAACGCCGAGCCCGTCAAGGTCAAGAAGACCAAGTAAGATAAGAATCGTATTTGGAGCGGATGATCCACCCCCGAGAGGGGGTGGATTTTTTGTGAATTTCGGGATATCGCGGCCGGAATCAGGTCAGCTCGATCTCGGGCATGTACTCGTCCAGGGCCTGGAAGTCGCCCAACTGCTTGGCCGTGCCGGCCTGGAGATAGGCATCGACCCACCAGTAGATATTCTGGCGTTTGACGCTCTCCCGGAGCTTGGCCATCCGGGGCTGACGCTCGTCGAGGTCCATGGTGAAGGCCTCGTAAATCACGTCGGCCACGGCCTCGACGTCATAGGGATTGACCATCAGGGCCCACTTATAGAACTGGCTGGCCACTCCGGCGAACTCGCTCAGGATCAGCACCCCGTTCTCCTCGATGTTGCAGGCGCAGTACTCCTTGGCCACCAGGTTCATCCCGTCCTTGAGCGGCGTCACCAGCCCGATGTCCGCGGTGCGGTAGTAGGCCAGGAGTTCCTCCTTTGACAGGGTGCGGTACATGTAGTGGATGGGCACCCAGGCCTGGCGGGTGAACTGGCCGTTGATCTGGCTGATCAGGCGCTCGATGTCGGACTTGAGGGCCTGATAGGCCGGCACGTCCTCCCGGCTGGGGACCACCACCTGGAGCAAACTGACCTGCTCCTGGAGTTCGGGATAGCGGATCAGGGCCCGG
>JAHJDS010000559.1 GCA_018812395.1 Pseudomonadota bacterium | reverse complement strand
GCGGGCGCGGCTCTACTCAGTCGCCTGGGACGACGCCGTCGACCGCCTGTCTCGCCGCCGCCGTCCGCCCCGCCCTCGGCCCGGTACATCCGCCTGGCCCTGGCGGCCGTGCTCGGGGTCTTCATCTGGGTGCAGATCGGCCAATACCTGGCCGGACCGTGGGGCGGCGGGGACTCGGTGGCCATCTGGAACCTGCGGGCCAAGGCCCTGTTTTACCTCCCGGCCCCGGAGTGGACCCAGGCCTTTTCGGGACAAATGCCCAATTCACACCCCGACTATCCGTTCGGGCTGTCCCTGTTGGTGGCGGCCGGGGCCCGGGCCTGGGGGGAGTTCAACCCCCTGGTCCCGGCCGTGATCTCGGCCCTGTTCGGGGCCTCGGTCATCGGCCTGTTGGCGACGGGCCTGCGTCTGTTGTCCGGTCCGGTGTGGCTCGGACTGCTGGTCGCCCTGGCGGCCCCCCGGTTCGTGGTGTCCACGGCCCACCAGTGCGCCGACGTGCCCCTGGCGGCCTGTTTCGTCGGCGCGGCCGTCTTGGCCCTGTTGCCGCTTCAGCGGCCGGGCCGGGGCGGTTGGTTCCTGGCCGGACTGCTGGTCGGCGGGGCGGCCATGATCAAGAACGAGGGGCTGGTCTTGGCCGGGCTGTTTGTTTTGGTGTCCACGGGGTGGTGGCTGAGCTGGCCGGAGCTTCGCCGCCGGGCGGTGGTGGTCCTGCCGCTGTTGGTCCTGGGGGCGGCCCTGACCCTGGCCGCGGCCGTGGCCTTCAAGCTGACCCTGGCCCCGCCGGGCGACCTGACCATGCACAACTCGCCGGCCCGGATGATGGAAAACCTCCTGGACCCCGCCCGGTGGGGGATGATCGCCGGCTGGGTTTTTCAGGAGCCGTTCGTGCTCAAGCACTGGCTGGGCTGGCTGTTGCCGGTGTTCGTCGTGGCCGCCTGGAAGGGCTGGCGGGATTTTCTGGCCGGCGGGCGGCTCATCCCCCTGGTGCTGCTCATCGTCTTGGCCCAGGGGGCGGCTTTTATCGGCGTCTATCTGGTCACGCCGCGCTCGTTGGCCTGGCATTTGGCCACGTCGTACCACCGGCTCTTGTTCCAGCTCTGGCCGGTGCTGGTCCTGCTGGCCTGTCTGCCCCTGAAGGAGGCCCTTGGCGGGCGGATCGAGGCCGGGGTGGTCGATCCGCCGCCAGGCGACCACGCCGCAATTTCCCGACAGGGGAACCGGGTTGGTGCTTGATGGGGAGGTGGTTGACGCCGCGGCCGGTGGTCCCCGAACATGGGCTAAACCGCCCACTCCTGACAGGCCCCGACCTGGTCGATGTCCCCCAGGACGATCAGGGTGTCGCCGGCCCGGACGAGGTGATCGGCCCGGGGGTTGAACTCGAAGTGGCCGTCTTCCTTTTTGATGGCCAGGATCAGCAGGTTGAAGCGCGAGCGCAGGTCGCTTTCCCGGACGGTGATTCCTTTCAGGGATGATTTTTCGCCGACGCATACTTGGGCGACGCGCAGGGTCCGGTTCTTGGCCCGGAGCATCTGGTCCAGGAAATCGACCACGTCGGGACGGATCATCACCGAGGCCATGCGCAGGCCGCCGATGACCTGGGGCGAGACCACGCCCGTGGCCCCGGCCCGCCGCAGTTTCTCGGCGATGACGTCGTCCTTGGCCTTGGCGATGATCGCCAGATCGGGACGCATCATCCGGGCGGTGACGGTCAGATACAGATTGTCCTTGCCCGAGGGCAGCGCCACAAACAGTCCCCGGCACCGGTCGATGTTGGCCCGGTGCAGGACCTCGTCGTGGGTGGCGTCGCCCTCGACAAAGAACACGCCCTCGGGCAACTGCTCCCCCTTGTCCGAGGAGTCCACCACCACCACCTGGTAGCCGTGGGCGCACAGTTCCTGGACGATGGCCCGGCCGGTGGCCCCGCCGCCGACGACGAGATAGTGGTCCCTCAAGGCGTCTATCTTTTTCTCCATGCGATTTCTCCGCAGGATGTCGGTCAGTTGACCCTCGACAAAGAAGGCCGTCACCTTGGACAAGGCGTAGGCCAGGATCCCCATGCCCCCGAAGATGAGGAAGATGGTGAACGGTCGGCCCAGGGGGTGTTGGGCGACGGGCAGTATCTCGCCGAATCCGACCGTGGAAATGGAAATGGCGGTCATGTATAAACAATCGAGCAGCGACGCCCCCCGGGAGTGGAACATCAAGTAGAAGCCCAGGGTGCCCACCAGCATCAGCAGGGCGGCCAGGCCCACAATGAGGTACAGGCGTCGGAGGATTTCCACGTCAACTCCCGGGGTCGGTTCTCAATCCGACGCCGATCTTCCGGCGTCGCTCGGGGGCGGGGGGGGGAGCAGCTTGGCCACCTCGTCGGGCACTTCCACGGCCGACAGATCCAGGGCGGACAGGATGTCCACCAGGACGTCCACCTTTTCCCGGGGTTTCTTGCGCCGCTCGATGAACAGGATCTTGCGGCCCCGGTAGGTGCACAGGCCGGATTTGAGGATCAGCCCGGCGTACTTGAGCCGATCGTAACTGACTTCGATCCCCAGCTCCCCGGCCACCCGTTCCAGGGCGGCCAGTTGCCGTTCAACCTTGGTGCTCATGGACCGTCCACTCGGTCCTCGTCCAGGACCGTCTCGATGAACCCCCGCAACCGGGGGACGACGTAAACCGCTTCCAGGTCAAACCGGCCCAGGGCCGCGGCCAAGGCCCGGTTGCGTTCTCTCGGGGGCAGGTCCCGGTGGACGAACAGCCGCCACTGGTCGTCCACCCGGCACAGACCGCTCCGGGGCGAAAAATCATCGTCACTCAGATCCCGGACCGTGATTCCGATCCCCAGCCGGCGGGCCAGATCGCTGAGCTGGGACCACAGCCACACCTCCGCGTCGTCCCGGCGCCGGCGGGTCAACTCCCTCCCCGGCGCTTGACGTTACGGACCGAAATGACCTGGGGACGATCCCGGGTCTCCCCGTTCTTGTGCAACCGGTCGCCATAGCGGCGGGCGGCCTCCCGGGAGGCGAAGCAGCCCAGGATCACCCGGTACCACCATCGGCCGCGGACCCTGACCCTGGTGACGGGGTGGATCATCAGGCCCAGCTTGCGCCGGAGGCGGGCGGTGTACTCGGCGTTTTGCTTCCGACGGAAGGAATCGGTCACCAGGGCCCAGCAGCGTTTCGGGGCGGCCGGCGGCTTGGCGATCTTCGGTTCGGGCGGGGGCTTGACCGCCGGCCGGGGGGGCGGCTGGGGCCCGGCCGAGGTCAGGGGCGGGGTCACGCCCGAGGTCGGGGGACCGCCCGGTTTGGTCTTGGCGGCCGGCGGCACCTGGCTGGGCCGCGGCACGGACACCACGGACGTCGAGGGCAGGACCACCGACG
>JAHJDS010000558.1 GCA_018812395.1 Pseudomonadota bacterium | reverse complement strand
GAGGCCCGGCTGACCGAGGAGTTGTCCAAGGAAGGCGAAGCCCGCCGCTACCGGGGCCATAAGGTCGAGCTGGACAAGGCCGATTTGAACCTGGACCTGGATCTGGACACCGAAGAAGGTCCGGAGGTGGATGACGGCCCGCCGGCCTTGACGGCCACCGAACCCCTCCCGCCCGAGGCCCCCGCCTGGTGGACCCGCTGGCCGGTGCTGGCCGGCGCCGGAGCGGCGGCCGCGGTGCTGGGCGTGGCCCTGGTCTTCATGTTGCGGGGTCCGGCGCCCGAGGGGCCGACCATCGGGCCCCGAACCGTGTGGCGGGGCCAGATCGAAGACCGGCCGTCCCTGCGGCTGGCCCTCGATCCGTTCTTCGTGCCCATCAAGGGGGCCCCCTCGCGCCAGTTGCGGGTGAGGCTGGTCATCGTCCTCAGCGACTTTCGGGCCCGGGCCCACTTCCGCCGATTCTCGCCGTCCTTGATCGCCTGCCGCAACGCGGTCTATCAGATCCTGACCCACAAGTCCCTGGAGGAATTGACCCTCAACAAGGTGGGGCTGCAGAGGCAAATCCAGACCAGGCTCAATCAGATCATCTCCGGCGGCAAGGTGACCCAGGTCCACTTCACCGAGTTTCTGGTCACCCGCGCCGGGGACCCGATCATTAACCGGGGATGACCCCATGCCCGACGGTGTTCAAAGCCTGCCCGTGGTGCTCAACCAGACGCCCGCCGTGGAGAAGTTCCAGGAGGTCGACCTGAGGCAGTTTCAGGTCCTGCAGCAGGTCGCCGCCGCGGCCGATCAAGAGCGGGTGGCCCGGTCCCAGGCCCGGGTCGAGACCTCGGAACAGACCCGTGCCGGCCGGAGGGTGTCCGCCGAGGGCGGCCGAGGCGGCCCCGGGGCGGCCGGAGGCCGGGCGCCGGGCGAACGGGAAAGGAAAAAGGCCCCCGCGGCGCCGGCCGGCGGGAAACCCCCGGGCGGGATCGTGGACGTGGTGGTGTGATGCAGACCCTGATCTGGGCGCTCATCGTCCTGGACGGGCTGCTGTTGGCGGCCTTCGTCATTTTCATCGGCCGGTTGCGCCGGGTCTGGGGGACGGTCCGGTCCATCGAGGACATCGAAAAGCTGCTCGATCCCATCCAGGATTTCCTGGACGCGGCCGGCCGGACCGGCACGGAGATGGAGCAGAACCTGGCCGAGCGGCGGCGGATCATGGCTCGCCTGCTGGCCGAGCTGGACGAAAAGGCCGCCGAACTGAGGCAACTCATCATCGCGGCCGAAGCGGCCGGGACCGGGCGCGCCCCGGCCCCCATCGCCGCGGCGGCCGCGTCGGAACGACCCTCGCTGCCCACTTCCCACCAGCGGGTGCTGGATCTGGCCGAGCAGGGACGAAACGTCGAGCAGATCGCCGCCGAGCTGGCCATCCCCCGGGGCGAGGTCCAGCTCATCCTGGACCTCAACCGCAAGTTCTGACCGCCGCCCCCCTGGGCGCCCGGCCCCGGTGGTTGATGACCGGCCTGGGTCAGGCCGTTGTCAGGTTAGCTGAGGGAAAATGACCGCCCTGGGCCCCATCGACGCCGACAATCTGCGTCTGATCCTGCCCCGGTCCGGGCCCCGGGCCGAGACCGGCCCGTGGCGCAGCGGTCAGGTGGTCCGGGCCCAGGTGATCGAGGTCCTGGCCGGCGGCCGGGTGCTCCTCGAGATCGGCGGCCGCCGGCTCGAGGCCGAGACCCAGGTGCCGCTGCGTAACGGGCAGGCCCTCGAGGCGAGGGTGGCCGAACTGACCGACAAGGTGGTCCTGCGGCTGCTCGGTCGCGCCTCGGCCAAGGGGGCCACGCTCGAGGCCTTGGGCCGGGATTTCTTGTCGCGCCGGGCGGAATTGATCGGCGCCTTGCAGGGCCTGGCCGGCGAGGCCGGGGAAGGCGGGGCCGGGCCGGGGGACGCCCGGCCGGCCGAGTCACCGGCCCTGGCGGCGATCAGAACCCTCCTCCAGGAAGCGGTCTTGACCCCCGACAAGCTGGAGCAGGGCCGGAACCTGGTCCGGGAACTCCGGGCCCTGGGCGAGTTTTTCCGCCCGGAAGAGGCCGCTTCCCTGGCCCGGGTCATCCGCCAGGCCCTGGTCCGGGGCGAAAGACCGGCGGCAATCGGCCGGCTGGTCGGGGAGTTCATGTCCCGGGCCGGGGTCGAGCCGGGCCGGGCCGAGGCCCTGGTCGCCCGCCTGGTGGCGGCCCTGGGGGG
>JAHJDS010000557.1 GCA_018812395.1 Pseudomonadota bacterium | reverse complement strand
TCCGTTCCTCCGGCGATCACCCGGGCCGTGCGGTGCTCGTCCAAGAGTCTGACCGCCGCCCGCAGCGACACCGGTTCGAAGAACTCAAAGCGGGGCAAAAGCATGAGGTTTCTCCTGAAGAAATTAATCCGGCGGGCCGGTGTCCACCGCGGACCGAGCCCCGGCAGCGGCTCGGCCCCCGGACGGCCGACCGAAACACAAATCTTGCCGAAGCGGAAAGCGTTTGTTACTTTAGAATATAAATGAGCCGGGTTCAATCCAAAAATGCTCGACGAACTCGAGGCGGGAGGACTTTAGGCCAGCTATGCGGTTGATAATAGACGGTTTTGAAGAAAATTGCCCCGAAAACCTGACCGTGGCCGGATTGCTCGAACACCTGGGCGAGCCGGACAAGGACCTGGTGTTCGAGCTGAACCACCGTTTTGTCTACCAAAAGGACTACGCCACCACCAGGCTCAAAGACGGGGACAAGATAGAACTGATCCACGCCGCCTTCGGCGGCTGATCCTCCGTCCGTGTCCCCCGCGGCCCCGGCCGTCAGCCGGAACCGCCGGAGGTGATCTCGGTGCCGGCCGTGCCCATGCGGCCGCTGATGGACTGACCCAGGGCCAGCATAGTCGCGGCAATGGCCGCCCCGATCAGCGCCAGCAGCAGACCGTACTCCACGGCGCTGACCCCGTGATCTTCTCGGCAAAAACGCTTTACTCGGTCCCAAAGATGACTCATGACCATACGCTCCGCCCCGGGGTGGTCTGGCGATGAAATATCTTTCCGTCGATTTTGAGTGCAAGATCGTGTCCAGGTCACAGGGGAGTCCTTCCCTGCCTGAAACAGGCCATGGAGCGCCAGGCCAAAGTCCAGTTATATATAAATAATATCAATAAATTATGTTACATCAGCCCCCCCACCCGGCCCCGGACAAACCGTGTTGACCTCTCCCTGGGCCGCGTCCCCGGAACACCTCCGGACCCGTCCGGGTTACCAACAGGACGGCCGGCGTTACCATCCGGTAATTCGTGGCGACCGGCCGATGGCCACCATCACCCCGGCCCGGTGAGGGACCTGTTACCAAAAACTCCGACAGGCTCCTCGTTCAGGCCGAGCGAGCCCGGGACTCGAGGCGGCTAAGGCGCTGATCGATCACGTGCAAAAGCGGCCCCAGGGTGCCGGGATCAGGGGCCGAGATAGAGACTCCTTCGTGACGGCGGGCCAGGGTCCGGGCCAGGGACGGCGCGACCAGGTCCATCTTGTTGAGGACCGCCACCGTGGGGATTTGCCCCAGGTCCAGCTTCTCCAGCAGGTCCACCACCGCCGTGGCCTGGTCCTCCAGGCGGGGGTGGGAGAGGTCCATGACGTGGAGCAGCAGATCGGCCTCCCGCAGTTGTTCCAGGGTGGCCGCAAAGGCGGCCAACAGGTCGGGCGGCAGGTCGCGGATGAATCCGACGGTATCGGTGATGATGACCTGCCGATCCCGGGGCAGCCGCAGGCGACGCGAGGTGGGGTCCAGGGTGGCGAAGAGCCGGTCTTCGGCCGTGACCCGGGCTTCGGTCAGGGTGTTGAGCAGGGTCGATTTGCCGGTGTTGGTGTAGCCGACGATGGAGATGACGGGCAGGTCGTGGCGGACGCGTTTTTTCCGCTGGGCCTTCCGCTGGCGACTGAGAGCGTCGATCTGGGCGGACAGACGGCCCATCCGCTCCCGCACCCGGCGGCGGTCGATCTCGAGCTTGGTCTCGCCCGGGCCCCGGAGCCCGATGCCCCCCGAGAGTCGGGACAGGGAATCGTCCCGGACCGACAGCCGGGGCAGCAGGTACTTGAGCTGGGCCATTTCGACCTGAATCTTGCCCGCCCGTGATTTGGCCCGGCGGGCGAAGATGTCCAGGATGAGCTGGGTCCGGTCGATGACCCGGAGGGCGGTGTGCTCGGTCAGGGATCGGACCTGGGAGGGATTGAGGTCCCGGTCGAAGACGATCAGGTCCGCCCCCAGCCGGAGCGAGGCGATAACCAGCTCGGAGAGCTTGCCCTTGCCCATCAGGAACCGGGGCTTGACCGTTTTCACCCGCTGGACCACGGTCCCGACCACGTCGATGTCGGCCGAGGCGGCCAGGGCGCCCAGCTCGGCCAGCGAGGGATCGATCTCGTGCCTGGGCTCGGCCGAGACGCTGACCAGGATGGCCCGGTCCCGGTCGTCGCCGGCCCGGTGGGCCTGACGCCACCGGGCCAGTTCGGCCTCCAGGGCCCGGATCAACTCGGCGCAATCCAGCGGCGACTGGCCGGGCCGGTGCGCGGGGATCAGGTCCAGGAGGTCGCCGTCCTCCCCATGGGGTTGGATGTGGGCGGCGAAGACCCGCCCGGGCAGGCCGTCGGCGTCGGTCTCGACGGCGGCCATCAGGTCCAGCTTGAGGAGCAGCAGGTCGGTCAGGTCTTCCCGGGACAGGGGCGAGGCGTCCAGGTGGGTGTGGACCAGGCGCAGTCCGGCCAGGCGGGGCAGCCCGGCCCGGCCCCGGGGCAGCGGCGGGATGGTCAGCGAATGGTGGTCGCCGACG
>JAHJDS010000556.1 GCA_018812395.1 Pseudomonadota bacterium | reverse complement strand
GGCGGCCATCAGCCCGGCCGCCTTGGGACTGAGGGCCACGATCAGGCACATCACCCCGGCCGCGGCCACGGGAAAGCGGCTGCCGACGCCGGTGACCTTGATGACCCCCGGGCTGAGGGAGTAACTGACCGGGCCGATGACGCCCAGGGCTCCGGCCAGGGCGCCGAAGCAGCCGTTCAGGCCCAGGCTGCGACGGGTGCGCCGGTCGATGTCCTTGGCTTTTACCACCGGCTCGACGGCGGTGATGGACCCGACCTGGTTGATGACCAGGGCCACGTAGCTGACCACAAAGGCCAGGGCGGCCGACACCCGGAAGGAGACCGGGCTGAACAGGTCGCCCCCGGGCAGGGCCAGCCAGGCCGAGTCGGCCAGCGGCGACCAGTCCACCCGACCCAGGGCGGCCATGACACCCAGGCCGAAGGCGACGCCCAGAAACAACGACAAGGACTTCCACACGCCCCGCAGCCGGAAGCCGGCCATGGCCATCAGGACGCACAGCCCCAGGGCCACCCCGGCGCTGACCGGGTCGCCGCCCAGGGCCGTCCGCCAGGCGTCGAAGGTTTCCTCCATCGGGGTCAGGACCAGGCCGAACAGGTCCACCCCGGGCGGCGCGCCCGAGCGCCCCATGAACAGCGGCGTCAGCAGCGGCGTGATCGTCACGACGATGAGGAGCAGCACCGCCGCGACCACGTTGGGGGTGAACAGCCGGATCAGGGGCCGGTGCCCGCCGCACAGGGCCGTCAGGAAGAGGACCGCCCCGCCGACCATCATCCCGCCGGCGACGACGTCCAGTCCCTGCCCGACCAGGTTGAGGGAGGTCAGCAGCAGCACCGCCGCCGGGCCGTCCACCAGGGGCAGGCGATGCCCCCACAGGGGCTGGACGATCATGGCCAGGCCGCAGACGAGGAGCGTCTTGACGTAGAAACCCACCGCGGCCGCCTCGCCCAGCCCGGCGTCCCGGGTGAACAGGGCCGAGGTGATGACCACCAGGGGCAGAAACAGCACCAGCCATTGCAGGCCGAACAAGGCGGTGGCCATCGCCCGGGGGCGATCCTCGAGGCCGTAGGACAGTCCGGTCGGCTCCGACTCGCTCACGACCATTTTGCTACGGCCCTAACCGGCGGCCCACCGGCGGCCCCCCCCGGTTCGGAAGAGAAGTCCGCACGAGAGTCATCAACGGCGGCGCGGGGAGGATGATCGGCCCCTACCGGCCGCCCAGACGGCGATACCGGGCCCGATCCCGCGAGGCCAGACCGGGCCGGCCCATCTTGCCCAGGACGACGGCCCGCAGCTTGTAACCGATGGCCTTGTCCGGATCGAGACCGATGGACATGGTGAAGTCGTCGTAGGCTCGGCGGAACTGATTCAACTTGACGTAGACCAGACCCCGGTTGCGGTAGCCGATGGCGAAGTTCAGGCGCAGCCCGATGGCCTTGGTGTAGTTGGTCAGGGCCCGCTGGAGGTCGCCCAACCGTTCGTAGCAGTAGCCCCGGTTGTTCCAGGCGACGTAGTGGTTCGGTTTCAGCTCGATGGTCTTCGAATAGTCGCCGAGGGCCGGCTGGAAGTTCTTCATGGCCGCCTGGACCCGGGCCCGGGTGAACCAGTTCTGGTAGAAGCGGGGGTTGATCTGGATGGCCTTGTTGCAGTCGGGCAGGGCCTTTTGGTTCCGGCCCAGCTTGTGGAGGGCGAAACAGCGGTTGCCCCAGCCGATGTGCCAGGTGGGATCGGCCTGGATGGTCTTGGTGTAGAACAAGACCTTTTGTTGGTAGTCGCGGGTCCGGAGCCCCTTGCGGTTCCACTCCACGGCCAGGGCGCGGTTGGGGGTTCCGGTGGGCTGGGCCGGTTGAGCCGGCTTGACGGTCGGGGGCGGTTGAGTGGGCCGGGTGGGCTGACCGGGGTAGGGCGGGGCGCCGGATCCGGCGCCCGCGCCGGGCCCGCCCTTTTCGCCGTCGGTCTGGGCGGACGCCGTCCCCGGTATGGACGGCAGGCCCAGGCAAAACGCGAGACAAATGACCAGGGCCGTCGATCTTACCTTCATGGTTGAGCCTCCCGTTTGATGTCCGTGTCAGGCATGTCGTCATAGGTTACCATATTCCGGGGCGACAAATCACGTTCGGTCCGGGGAAGCCCGGCCCGGCGCCCGGGGCGTCAGTGGACGTGGTGTTCGGGCGGAGTGGACAGGGCGGTCTCGATCAGGCCGGACAGGAAGTTGACGATGGCCTCATGCTCCTGAGGCGTGGGGGAGGTGTCGATCAGGTCTCGCACCAGTTCGGTGACGGCCGCGGTGTTGTAGTCCACGGCGGCGGTGGTGGCGCTGACGATCCGGGTCCCGGTGACGAGCGGGTACTCGATGATCTTGCCCGAGACCTCCCGGCGTCGATCGTCGCCGTCGGGACCCAGGTAGGTCTCGAAGAAGGCCCATTCCCGGTCGGTCAGGCGCCGGCCGATGAACCGGGGCGAAAAGCGGTCCATTTCCCGTCTGACCTGGCCGGGGTCCTGCTTGTGGAGTTCGGCCCAGGCCTGGAGATGTCGCCTCAGGGCCGAGATCAAAAACCGGCTGAGGTGGAGGTTGATCATGGTCAGGCGGCGGTCCATCGGCTTCCTCGCAGGCGTGGGTTCCGGTTCTTGGCCTGGCCCAATCTAACACGAGCCCGGGCCTGTGATCCACTCGAACCCGGATGGGGACCGTCGAGGGGAGGCCCCCCCCGCCTTTGACAGGGTGTCATTCTTATAATATAGACTACGACAAGGCATTCCGCGCCATCCGGATGCCTCACCAACGTCACCCTGTCGCCATAAAGGACTTGAGGTCGGGCCGGGGAGGGCCTAGGATGAATTTGCGGCCCTGGTCGAATTCGGTAGTCGGAGTTCACGCTGTCGAGTAGTTCATGAGCGCGGAAAGCATAACCCTTCTGGTGATCGCCGGCATTGTCGGCTTGTACATGGCCTGGAACATCGGGGCCAACGACTTGGCCAACGCCATGGCCTCGGCGGTGGGGGCCAAGGCGATCACGGTCAAGCAGGCGGTGGTGATCGCCGCGGTGCTCAACTTCGTAGGCGCGGCCTTTATTGGAGCGCACGTGACCGAGACCCTGCGCAAGGGGATCATCGATCAGGCCGTGTTTGGGGGTGACCACATCAAGATGGCCCTGGCCCTCTTGGCGGCATTGTTTTCGGCCTCGCTGTGGGTCTTTGTGGCCACGGTTTTTTCCATGCCCGTGTCCACGACTCACTCCATCGTCGGCTCTCTGTTGGGGGTGGGTCTTCTTCTGGGGGGCGCGGCGGCGGTCAAGTGGTGGACGGTGGTGGCGGTGGTGGCCTCCTGGATCATCTCTCCCTTTTTAGCCAGCATCTTGGGTTTTGGCCTTTTCAGAATCATTCAGCGCCGGATCATGTTCGCCAAAAAGGCGCTGCACATGGGGCTTCGTTTAAGCCCGTATTTCGTGGGGTTGGCCTTTTTCATCATCGGGTTGTCCTTTGCCCTCAAGACGCCCCTGGGCAAGTCCCTGGGACTGGGTATGGGCTGGTCCGTGGTTGCCTCGGCCCTGTTGGGCGTGGTGTTGGGTGGGGCCAGCTATCTGCTGTTGCGTCGCCTGGTGCTGGTTCGTCGTCTGCGAGGGGTGGAGGAACTGTTCCGCGGCCTCCAGATCGGGACCTCGTCTTTTGTCGCCTTGTCCCACGGGGCCAATGACGTGGCCAACGCCTTGGGGCCCCTGGCCGGGATCTTCTTTGCCATTACCTCTCACTCCCTTTCGGCCAAGGTACCGGTGCCGCTCTGGATGCTGGCCGTGGGAGGCCTGGGGATCGGCCTGGGCACCCTGGTCATGGGCCGGGGGGTGATGACAACCCTGGGCGAGCGGATCACCGTCCTGACCAACACCCGCGGTTTTTCCGTGGATTTCGCCGCGGCCGCCACGGTTCTTCTCGCCTCGAAGCTGGGGATGCCGGTCTCGACCACCCACGCCGCCGTGGGGGGGATCGTCGGCGTCGGTCTGGCCGGCGGCTTGGAGGCCGTGGATTTCCGAGTCATATTTAAAATCATACTTTACTGGGTCATCACGGTGCCGGTGGCCGCGGTGACCAGTATAATTATCTACATGATATTGAGAATATTTTTCTGAAGGGGGACAGGCTCATGAGAAACTGGATCGGCCGGCTGTTTCGTAAATCCCCGTTTGACGAGCTGTTGCCTCACGCCAAGAAGGTCCAGGAATGCGCCTGGATGTTCCGCAAGGCGATCGACTGCTTCCTCAAGCAGGACTGCGAGGAGTTCGATATCCTGCGCAAGGAGGTCATCCGGCTCGAATCCGAGGCCGACGCCATCAAGCGCAACATCCGGGGGCATTTACCCAAGGGCGTGATGATGGTCGTCGAGAAGTTCCAGTTTTTCATGTTCCTACGCGAGCAGGACAAGGTCCTGGACAGCGTTCAGGACACACTGCAGTGGCTCAGTTTCCGCGAGGAGATGACGATCGAGCCCGAGATCGCCGAGCGGCTGTTGAAGATGGTGGACGTGACGGTCGGGGCCATCGAGACCCTGGTGCCCATGTGTGACGCGGCCCGGGACTACTTCCGCTCGCCCAGCAACGAGGGGCGGCAGGTGGTCAAGGACCGGATCCGGGAACTGAGGCGCAAGGAGCACGCCGCCGATCAACTGGAATTCAACCTCAAGCGCCGGGTCTTCGACCTTAACCTGGACTCCACCACGACCTTCTATTCCATCCGTCTCTTCGAGACCGTGGCCGAGATCACCGACCACGCCGAGAACGCGGCGGACATGATGCGAGCCATGATCTCCCGGTAACGGCGCACCAAAGACCCGCCCACAAAGAAACCGGCCGGGGGCGGGCTCCCCGGCCGATCGTCAGAACCGAACCGATTGATAGTCTATTCTACAACTTGACCACCCAATTGTGGGGGTCGGGCCGGCGGCCGTACTGGATGTCCAGGATCTCGTCGTAGAGGCTTCGGGACAGCTCGCCCACCCGGCCGTCGCCGACGACGGAGGTTTGGCCCTGGTGGTTGATCTCGCCCACCGGCGAGATGACCGCGGCCGTGCCCGTGGCAAAGGCCTCCTGGAGCGACCCGTCCCCGCAGCCGGCGATGACCTCGTCGATGGTGATCCGGCGCTCGTTGACGGTGAGCCCCCGGTCCCGGGCCAGGGTGAGGACGGTGTCCCGGGTGATGCCGGGCAGGATCGACCCGGTCAGGGGCGGGGTGACCAATTCGTCCTCGAACTTGAAGAAGATGTTCGAGGTGCCCACCTCCTCGATGCTCTTCTTGTCGCAGGCGTCCAGCCACAGCACCTGGGTGTACCCTTTGGCGTAGGCCTCCTCGGCGGCCAGCAGCGACGCGGCGTAATTGGCCGAGGTCTTGGCCTCGCCCACGCCGCCGATCACGGCCCGGACGTAACGCTCGGTGACGAAGATCTTGGTCGGGGCGAAACCCTCGGCGTAGTAGGCCCCCACCGGGCCGACGATGATGTAGAGCAGGCACTCCGCGGCGACCTGGACGCCCAGGACGGCCTCGGAGGCGATGAGGGTCGGTCGAATGTAGAGCGAGGCCCCGTTGGCGGTCGGGATCCAGTCCTTTTCCAGGAGGATCAGTTCGCGCAGGCCGGCCATGACGTCTTCCACGTCCACCTCGGGCAGGCACAGCCGCCGGGCCGAGCGGTTGAGCCGGGCCAGGTTGTCCCGGGGCCGGAAGAGGTGGATGGCCCCGTCCCGGCCGTAGTAGGCCTTGAGGCCCTCGAAGACCTGCTGGCCGTAGTGCAGGACCAGGGCCGCCGGGTCCAGGTTCAGGGGG
The DNA here is from genome assembly GCA_018812395.1 of Pseudomonadota bacterium. GTDB lineage: Bacteria > Desulfobacterota > Desulfarculia > Desulfarculales > JAHJDS01 > JAHJDS01. The sequence continues at coordinate 1,582 of JAHJDS010000556.1, read as the reverse complement.
CCGTAGGGCACGATCCGGTGTTCATGCCAGCCTTGGTCCCTGGTCCAGTCGCACCGGAGCATGTGGTCGGTCACGAAGCGGCCGAAGCCGAGACGGGATTGATCGGCCGGCTTGGCCTTCCGTTTGTCCGCCGCCGCCTTTTCAATACGTAGTGCCATGGCTTTTCCTTCCAGTCCTAGCCGAAATCGAAGCCTTAAAATTATCACCAACCATCAGTCAAGTCAAGGCGATGACCTCGAGAGGTTGTCACGACCGCTCGGTTGGGTTATGTTATAAAACCGCTTATCTTGGTCCGGGAGTTGTCGATGGATGCATCCCTGTTCGAGCCGTACCACCTCACCCCCGCGGCCGAAGTCGAACGCCGCCTGGCCGCCTTGGGCCGGGAACTCGATCGGGCCGGGGCCGACGGGGCGCTGATCTTCGGACCCGTCAACCGCTTCTACCTCAGCGGGACCATGCAGGCCGGAGCCCTCCTGGTCGTGCCCGACGGCTCGGCCGTCCAGTTCGTCTGGCGCGACCCGGACCGGGCGGCCTTTGAATCGCCGGTGGCGGTGGAGGGGGTCGCCTCGGCCAAGGACGTGGCCCCTCTGGTGGCCGAGCGACTGGGCCGGACCCCGGGCCGGCTGGGCTTCGAACTGGCCGAGTTGCCGGCCGGGGACCTGTTCCGCTACCAGCGGGCCTGGCCCGGCCTGGAGCCGGTGGACGTCTCGCCGCTGGTGATGGGGCTGCGGGCCGTCAAGAGCGACTACGAGGCCGAACTCATGGCCCGCTCGGGCGAGCTGGCCGGACGGGTTTACGCCGCCGTGCCCGCCTGCCTGCGCCCCGGGATCACCGAGATCGAGCTGGCCGCGGACATGACTCGCCTGGCCATGAGCGCCGGGCATATCAACACCGTCCGCATGAACGGCTTCGGGGCCGAATCGTTCAACTGGCACGTGGTCGCCGGCCGCTCCGGATCGGTGCAAAGCACCATTGACGCCCCCTTCGCCGGGGTGGGGCTGTCACCGGCCTTTCCCATGGGGGCCGGCCGGCGCCGGATCGAGATCAACGACCAGGTCTTGATCGATTTCGGACTGTGCCTGGACGGATACCTGGTGGACCTGACGCGCATGTTCTCGCTGGGCCGACCGGCCGAGCGGGTCATGGCCGCCTTCGAGGCCCTGGAGGCCATCGAGGACGCCTTGCGCCCCCGCCTCAGACCGGACGAAATCTGTTCGGACCTGTACCGACTGGCCCTGGAGGCGGCCGACCGCCTGGGCTGGGCCGACGCCTTCCTGGGCTTCCCGGGCAAGAAGTCCCGGTTCGCCGGACACGGCCTGGGTCTGCAGCTCAACGAGCCGCCCTTCCTGGCCCCGGGGCACGACCTTCCCTTAAGGCCGGGGCACGTGGTGGCTCTCGAGCTGAAGATGGTCATGGACGAGGGCGCGGTCGGTCTGGAGAACACCTATTTGGTGACCGGCGAGGGGCCGCGTCTCTTGACCCCGGCCGCGGCCCACTGGGTCGTGGTCGAGGTGTGAGGTGGCAAGATGGAATGGAAGATCCTGCTGACGTCGTTCACGACCGTTTTTCTGGCCGAGCTGGG
>JAHJDS010000555.1 GCA_018812395.1 Pseudomonadota bacterium | reverse complement strand
TGATTTCGTCCACCACCTCGTCCGCGGCCCTGGTCCCGGCGCCGGTGCCGTCCCGGGCGCCGCCCAGGTCGTTGACCACCACCTTGGCCCCCCGGGCGGCCAGCTCCAGGGCGTAGGTCCGACCCAGCCCCGCCCCGGCGCCGGTGACGACGGCCACCCGGTCGTCGAACCGGATGCCGGCCCGTTTCTTCCGGCGATCCATCTCCTCGGCCGACATCCACTCGACCACGCCCCGATCGAGGACCACGTCGCCGGTCGCGTCGTTGATGGTCCGAAAGACGGCCCGACCGTCGTCGATCTTCCAGATTTGGGTGGTCAGGGGCACGCCGGGGTAGAGCCAGGCCGAGAAGCGGACCCGGAAGCGGGTCATCCGCTCGGGCCGGCCGGGGAAGAGATGCTTGATCACGGCCCGACAGGCGTAGCCGTGGGTGCACAGCCCGTGCATGATCGGTTTATCAAAGCCGCTGCGCTTGGCGAAATCGGGATCGATGTGCAGGGCGAAGACGTCGCCGGACAGCCGGTACAGCAGGGGTTGGTCCGCCGGGGGACGGGCGTGCTCCACGAAGTCCGGTTCCCGATCCGGGAACTCGACCTCCTCGGCCGGGCCGGGATCGCCGCCAAAGCCCCCGTCCTTGCGGCCGAACAGGGTGAAGAGGTTCGTGAACAGCTTCTGGCCTTTGTGGTGGAAGGTGTCGGCCTCGGCCACCACCAGGGCCCCCTTGTCGGCCCCCTTGTCGTACATGGCCGTGATCGCCCCGGTGGTGATGAGCTGGCCCTCGGTCGGGATCGGACTGTGGAAGATGATGTCCTGCTCGCCGTGAAGGATCCCCGACAGATCGGCGTTGGACTTCATCCCCACCTCGGCCAGAAAATCGAAGATGCCGCCGATGGCGAAGCTGGGAATGACCTTCAGACGGTCCTCGTACACGTACTCCAGTTCATCGAACCCGGCCCCGACCCCGAGGGCGTAAAGGACGACGTCCTTCCAGGTGTAGTCCTTGGTGACGGGTCCGATCTTCTGACCGATGGCGTCCAGATTGAGAGCCATCCCGCATCCTCCCTGTTAGACTGATCCGCGCGACAAAATGAATGGTCATTCATTTTGCCGGCCACCATAGCACAATTTTCACCACAGGACAACGAGATCCGACCGAATAATGATGACCACAAATGAACCCGGTTCAGCCGGTCCGAACAGCCCGGATATTGTCCCGGAGCCGACAAACGGGGTATACAGGGACGAAACCGGGACACGAATCATCGGGACCGAGACGACGTGACCAATATCTTTGGCCAAATACTCGACCACCTGTCGGCCGTGGCCGCCAACTGGGTCGCCGCCCAGCGCGACCGGCTGCGGCCCCAGTCCCGGGCCCTGACCGACGCCGAGAAGATGGCCATGGCCCCCTGGTTCGCGGCGGAGACCCTGCGAAAAGCCCGAGTGGTCCTGAAGGAGCGCTGTCCGTCGCCCGACTTCCTGTCGCCGGAACTGGTGGCCCAGCTCCGAGCCCTGAACGTGGACCCGACCATTTTCCGCATGGAGACCATGGCCGGGATCACCTTTGACGAGTTGATCGTCATCGCCACCTGGGGCCGGGCCATGCCCCGGCTCCGGCCCGGACTCCTGTTTCACGAGCTGGTCCACGTGGCCCAGTACCGAGCGCTGGGGGTCGAGCGGTTCATGGCGATCTACATCCGGGGCTTCGGGGAGGCCGGTTACCGGGGCACTCCGCCGGAGGCCCAGGCCTACGCCCTGACGGTGCGTTTCGAGCGGGGGGAGGTCTTCTCCGTAGAGGAGGAAGCGGGCCGCCTCGGTCCGGGCCGGGTCGAGGGTCCTTGACCGGGGGCGAGGCAGGTGAAACCTGGGGCGCTGGCCCCGACCAACCGGATTTCGGACGCCAAGGGTGTCGGTCGGGGTCGGCGACGGTTCACGGGCCGAGGGGAGGTGGGGGCCGAGGTCGGGCGGCCGCCCCGGATCGCGGGACCGGGGAGACGTGTTTTTGTCATTTATTAATTCGAGGGAGGCTGATTCCAGACATCGGAAGTGTCTCGGGCGGGTTCCGGTCAGGGGGTCGGTTCTTACTTGCCCTTCTTGTCCCACCAGGGCGTGGTGTCAAACGGGCCGGCGGCCGGCCTGTTCGAGGCGCCGCCCGGCGACGCGGCCGGGGCCGACGACGCC
>JAHJDS010000554.1 GCA_018812395.1 Pseudomonadota bacterium | reverse complement strand
GGCGGGATCGCCATCGGGCCGGCCTACCCGGTCGATCGCGACCGGGTCAGCTTTCCGCGCCAGGTGATCATCGCCGACGACCGGGTCGACCAGGAGCGGGAGCGCTTTCAGGCGGCCGTGGTCGACGCCGGCCATGAACTCCGGGCCAGCTTGGAGCACATCCCGGACGAGGTCAGGGAACACGCCTTTGTCATCGAGTCCCACCTGTTGATCCTCAAGGACACCGCCTTTTTCGACCACGTGCTCGAGACCATCGCCGCCAAGCGGATCAACGCCGAGTGGGCGCTGAGCCAGGTGGTGGACCAGACCCGGGCCGCCTTCGGTCGGGTCGCGGACGCCTACATTCGGAGCCGGATGGCCGACATCGACCAGGTGTCCCAGTTGGTCCTGCGGCACCTGACCGGACAGGGGATCTGGGACTGGAGCCAAGTCGACCGGCCGGTGATCGTCGTGGCCCACGATCTGTCGCCGGCCGACACCATCGAGATCAACCGCAGCCAACTGATGGGCTTTGTCACCGACATGGGCGGTCGGACGTCGCACACGGCCATTCTGGCCCAGGCCCTCGAGATCCCGGCCGTGGTCGGCCTGGAGCGGATTACCGAAGAGGTCTCCTTCGACGAGACGCTCATCGTCGACGGCACGGCCGGTCTGGTCATCATCAATCCGGACGAGGAGACCCTGGCCGAGTACCGGGCCAAACAGGAGCGCTATCAGGCCCACACGGCGGCGGTCATCCGCGACGCCCACCTGCCGGCCGTCACCCGGGATCAACACTCGGTGTCCATCGAGGCCAACATCGAGTTCCCCGAGGAGATGGACACGGTGACCGAGTACGGGGCCGAGGGGGTGGGCCTGTTTCGGACCGAATACCTCTACGTCTCCCGGACGACCCTGCCCGACGAGGAGACCTTGTTCGAGAATTACGACGAGGTGGCCCGCAAGCTCCATCCCAAACCGGTGACCATCCGCACCCTGGACATCGGCGGCGACAAGTTCGCCTCGTCCTTGACCCTGGCCCCGGAGATGAACCCGGCCCTGGGACTCCGGGCCATCCGCTTCTGTCTCCGGGAGCGAGGGGTGTTCACGACCCAGCTTCGGGCCATCCTCCGGGCCGGGGCCCGGGGCAACGTCCGGGTCATGTTTCCCCTCATCTCCGGGGTGACCGAGTACCGCCACGCCCGGGAGGTCCTGGACGGCGTCAAGGAGGACCTGGCCGCCGAAGGCGTGCCGTTCGGCCACAACATGCCGGTGGGGATCATGGTCGAGATCCCGGGGGCGGTGGCCATGGCCGACGTTCTGGCCCGGGAGGTGGACTTCTTCTCCATCGGGACCAACGACCTGATCCAGTACGCCCTGGCCATCGACCGGGTCAACGAGCACGTGGCCCACATGTACCAGCCCTTTCATCCGGCCGTGCTGCGACTGATTCAGGCCTCGGTCCTGGCCGCCCATCAGGCCGGGATCCCGGTGGCCATCTGCGGCGAGATGGCCGCCGAACCGCTGTGCACGCCGCTCTTGTTGGGCTTCGGCCTCGACGAGCTGTCCATGACCGCTTCGGCCATACCCCACGTCAAGCGCGTCATCCGCATGCTCAGTTACGAGGAATGCCGGCAGATGCTGGCCGAGACCCTCCAGTTCGCCACCTCGGCCGAGGTCAGCCGCTTCGTCATCGGCGAGTTGTATGCCCGTCACGGCGACATCTTTGCCCGTGACGGCTCGGTCAGGGTTTAGTCCGGCGCCCGTCCCGGGGACCAAGAATGAAGAAACCCGTCCGCGACCCGGTCAAGCTGATCGCCCGCAACAAGGCGGCCTCACACAACTACGAGCTGCTCGAGAAATTCGAGGCCGGGCTGGTGTTGACCGGCAGCGAGGTCAAATCGCTGCGGATGGGCAAGGCCAACCTCAAGAACGCCTTTGGCCATATCAAGAACGGCGAGGTCTGGCTCAAGGACTGCCACATCGCCGAGTATCCCTTCGCCACCCACGCCAACCATCACCCCGAGCGGGAGCGCAAGCTGCTGCTGCACAAGCGGGAGATCAAGCGGCTGATCGGGCAGTTGCGGGAAAAGGGTCTGAGCCTGATTCCGCTGCGGCTCTATTTTCGGGACAGCCGGGTCAAGGTCGAGTTGGCCCTGGCCAAGGGCAAGAAGGCCTACGACAAACGCCAGGACATCAAACGCCGGGAGAGCGAGCGGGACATCGCCCGGCAATGGCGCCGGGGATCGCGCTAAACCTTGTTTTTGGCCGAAGTTATGATTATTATTAATTACAGGCCGTGTTCGGGCGGCCCGCGTCTGTTCTTTGAAAACGACCCTGATGATTAGTGATCCGGGTCTATGGGGGCGAACATGGGTTCGACGGGGACAGTTGAGGTTCAGGTGGCATGCCGGTGTCTCGTCGGTCCGTTAACCGATGGGGACCTAAAGTAATCGCAGACGATTACCACTACGCCCTGGCCGCGTAAAAAAGGCCAGCGTTCCACCCGGCCACGCCCGCGGGGCGGGCTGGAGCGTCGACTAGCGGGCTAGTCCCAAGGGAGGGCCTCCGCCTTTCGGGATGAAACCTTTGGAGGCTGGCCGGGTCGGCATCCTGCCTTTGGGAGTCCGGCCCCGGCGAGATCAAATCAAAGGCTAAGCATGTAGAGGCCTGGGCTGAATGTTTTCGGACGCGGGTTCAATTCCCGCCGCCTCCACCATTAACCAACTGAAATCATTAGAAATAAATATGTGACACCCCGGCCGACCCCTGGCCGGGTTTTTTTTAATGACCCCCCGATGGCGAACACCTCCATGAAACAACGGAGATATTCGCGCCGATCCGGTTGAGACGTGGTCGGCCGGGAGTGACCCCGTACCCGGCCACGGGCCGCCTAACCGGCGGCGGCGGCGCGGGTTTTCAGATGAATGTCCCTTTGGGGATAGGGAATGGTGATGCCCGTCTGGTCAAAGGCTTGTTTGACCCTTTCGTTCATGTCCCACAGGGTGTTCCAATAGTCCTGTCGCCTGACCCACGGTCTGGCGCCCAATTTGACGCTGCTCTCGGCCAGGTCCAGGACCATGAACTTAGGCGCCGGGTCGGCCAGCACCCGGGCGTCGGCCGTAATCACCGCCTGTAAGACCTGCTTGGCCTTGGCCAGGTCGTCTTGGTAACCGATGTCGAACACCAGGTCGATGCGGCGGATCGGTTTGGCCGAGAAGTTGGTCAACTTGTCGCTGAACACCTTGGTGTTGGGCAGGTAGACCGCCTTGCCGTCGATGGTCTTGAGCTGGGTGCTCAGGAGGGTGATCGCCTCGACCGTGCCCGCGGCCCCGGCCACCTCGATGTAGTCACCGGCCCTAAACGGACGGGAGAACAAGATCAGGGCGCCGGAGGTCAGGCTGGCGATGTGACCCCGCACGGCCAGGCCCACGGCCAGGCCGAGGGCGCCCAACAGGGCGATGAGCGAAGTGGTCTGGAATCCGACTTGATTGAGGGCGGCCAGGACGACCACCACCACCAGCACGAAGTGGATGACGTGGCTCAAAAAGGAGACCAGAGTGGCGTCCACCTTGGCCCTCTTCAGTCCCCGCCTGACGATGCCGGTGACCATTCTGGCGATAATGATCCCCAGCACCAGGATGGCCACCGCCCCGATGACCTGCAGGCCGTAAAGGGCGATCCATTGTTTGACGTTGGTCCAGAGTTGAGTCATGGCCCTGCCTCCTTGGGATGTCCCCTGTTCGTCCGATTGGTTTGGCTTCGGGAAAACGGGGTGATTTTCACCGGCGCGAATCAGACGCCCGGTTTTGTTTTCAGCGTTATTTTTGTATAATTCTAATACGGCCGGGGTTGGAGCACAAGAGACAGCCAACCGTCGGCCGCAGGTCGGCTCGGCCGACGGGCGTCTCGGCCCGGTTGACGGTCGATGGTCCCTGGCCGTCGATCCGCTGAATATCAGTCATCGGAGGGAAGCAATGGACCCCGTGGTTTTCCGATTGCGGATGTTCATGCTGGTCATGATCGGCATCATGGTCCTGGCGACCCTGGGGTTCATGCTGGTCGAGGGGCTGTCGCTGGGGGACGCGGCCTATTTCAGCCTGGTGTCGATCACCACCGTGGGCTACGGCGACATCTCGCCCCGGACGCCCTGGGGCAAGGTCCTGGCCATCGTCGTCATCGTCGGCGGGGTGGGCACCTTCACCGGCCTGCTGGCCAACGCCACCGAGTACTTCCTGAGCAAGCGCGACAAACGGCAGCGGGCCGCCAAGCAGAACACCATCGTCGGCCTCTTTTTCAGCGAGATCGGCATCCAGTTGCTGAGCCGATTTCTGGCCATGGACCCCCAGCGCCGGGTCCTGGAAAAGGACTTCGAGGTCAGCGCGGACTGGACCGAGGAGGCCTTCGCCGTGGCCGCCGGTCGTCTGGGGCGATACGATTTCCAGGTCGATCCGGCCGGGGCCGACCTGGTCGAACTGCGCGATTTCCTGGAGGGCCACCGGACCCTGTTCATTCGCCTCCTGGAAAACCCAAGCCTGACCGAACACGGCCCGTTCACCGACCTGCTGCGGGCCGTCCTCCACCTCCGGGAAGAACTGGTTCACCGCCAACACCTCGACCGGCTGTCCGAGACCGACCGGATGCATCTGGGCGGCGATATAAAGAGGGCCTACCAGATTTTGGTCGAGCGGTGGCTGGAATACATGGCCTTTCTCAAGGACAACTACGCCTACCTCTTTTCCCTGGCCGCGCGGCGAAATCCCTTTGTCAAGGGGGCGTCGGTCGAATTTCAGTGAGCGCCGCCTCCTCTTGGTCGGGGAAAACCGGGCGGGCCGATCAGACCGCCTGCTCGGGGCTGGGCCGTTAATAAGTCAATTGACCTCAAAGGGAGGATGAACAGATGTCGGAGACGACCCGCATTGTTGTCGAAAATGGCGATATCGTCGAGTCCATGTCGGACAAGGCCGGCCTGATGCCCGGGAGCCTGGTGGCGGTGGGGGAGCAGAGGGTCGAACAGTCCAAGATCACCGGCATCCACTACGATGCCGAGAAGCTCGATCATCAGGAGAGCCCCACCGACGAAGACCTGCACTACGGGCGAACGTCGCCCCTGGTGGCCTGGTTCAGGGTGATCGGCGTCCACGACGTCGAGTTGATCAAGAGGGTGGGCCGGATTTACGACCTCCACCCCCTGGTCATGGAGGACATCGTCAACACCCAGCAGCGGCCCAAGCTGGAAAATTTTGATGATTACCTGTTCATCGTCCTGAAGATCCCCAAACTGGACGACGGAGAGCTACGCCTGGACCAGATCAGCATCGTCTTCGGCCACGGTTACGTGCTGGTCTTTGCCGAGGACGAGGAAAAGCCGCTGGACATGGTGGCCGAACGACTGCGGCGGGGGCGGGGGCGCATCCGGAAGGCGGGGGCCGACTATCTGACCTACGCCGTGGTGGACGCCGTGGTGGACAGCTTCTTCACGGTGCTGGTGGAGATGGAGGCCGAGGTCGAGGCCATCGAGGAAACCCTCTTGACAGACAACCCGGACAAGGATGTCTCCGAAAAAATCCTGGCCCTCAGGCGCAACGCCCAGGCCGTGCGCAAGGTCGCCTGGTCGACCCGGGAGGTGGCCGACGAGCTGTACGAAAACGATTCGGAGATGATGCAGGCCGAGACCCTGCCCTACGTCCGGGACGTCTACGACCACTCGATCCAGGTCATCGAGGCCACGGACTCGATCCGGGACGCCCTGGCCAATCTGCGGGACATGTACCAGAACACACTGGCCAACCGGATGAACGAGGTGATGAAGGTCCTGACCATCATCGCCACCATCTTCATCCCGCTGACGTTCCTGGCCGGACTGTACGGCATGAACTTCAAGCACATGCCCGAGCTGGGTTTTTGGTGGGCCTATCCGGCCTTGATCGGCATCATGATCGGGGTGGCGGTGGTGATGCTGGGCTTCTTCCGCCGCCGGAAATGGATCTAGAGGCCATCCGACTGAAACCCTCGCCGGTTGGGGTGCCATTGGCGTACTTGGGCGGTCCGGATCGGCCTCGACCGGACCACCGACGGGCCCAAAGAGCCGGCCCGGCGCGGGGAAAGAGTAGACGACTCGCGGCGGCCGCGGCCTAATTCCGGCCAAAAGGCGGGTCCAATTTTTTCGGGGCTGGTCGGTTGAAGCGCCCTCGGGCCCCGGATAAAATTGGCCATAACCTTTAACTGGGGTGACAGCATGAAGCGGTTGATCGCCTGGTGCCTCCTGGCGGCGTGGCTGTTGACGGCCGCCGGGTGCGCCGGGGTGTTCGAGCCGGCCGGTTGGGGGCCCCGGCCTAAATGCGGCTGGGAATTTCGGGACGGCTGTGACGCCACCTCCTGGCCCTACGGCTACCTGGGCGGCCCGTAGGGCGGGCCGACCCCGCGCCGGGTTGGGGCACGTCAGTGAAAGACGCCCCTGGTCCCGTGGTCAATCCGGGACCGGGGGCGTTCGTGTCGCCTCCCCCGTAACCCGGAGCCACGATCAAGGCGTTGATGGCCGGCGGGTCACATCCGGACAGTCCCCAGGTGTTCGGCGGCCGGTCCGCCTCCCGGGGGGTGATCCCGGCGGATCGAGGGACGGGGCCGCCTCGACGTTCAGTCCTCCAGGACCTCCCGGATTTTTTTGATCAGTTCTCCGGTCGAGAAAGGCTTGGAAATGAAGGCCATCCCCGCCTCCAGCACCCCGTGGTGGGCGACGACGTTGTCCGTATACCCGGACATGTAAAGCACCTTCATGTCCGGGCGTGATCCGGCCAGTCGCTCGGCCAGTTCCCGGCCGCTCATCAGGGGCATCACCACGTCGGTCAGCAGGAGATCGATCTCTCCCTGGCGCCGGTCGCTGAGCTGAATCGCCTCCCGGCCATGGCCGGCGGCCAGGACCTGGTAGCCGCGTGCGGTCAGGACCCGGGAGATCAAGGTCCTGACCGCATCTTCGTCCTCGACGACCAGGACGACCCCCGCGCCCTCGGCCGGGGCCGAGAGGGGGCGGACCGACTCAGGGGTCTCGGCTGTTTCGTCCACCTGTCGGAAATAGATTTTAAAGGTGGTGCCTTGCCCCGGTTCGCTGTAAACGTGGATGTCGCCCCCGCTCTGCTTGACGATGCCGTAGACCGTGGACAGTCCCAGCCCGGTGCTTTCGGCCCGGCCCTTGGTGGTGAAGAAGGGCTCAAAAATTTTGGCCCGGACCTCCTCGTCCATCCCCGGACCGCTGTCGCTCACGGCCAGCATGGCGTAAGGTCCGGGAGTCACGTCCATATCCGTGTGCTGGCTGGCGTAGGACTCGTCCAGATGGACGGTCGCGGTTTCGATGGTCAGCTTGCCGCCGGTGGGCATGGCCTCGCGGGCGTTGACGGCCAGGTTCATGACGATCTGCTCGATCTGCCCCGGATCGACCTTGACCCGACCCAGGTCCTCATCCAGGCCGATCAACATTTCGATGTCTTCGCCGATCAGGCGGTGGAGCATCTTTTCCACGTTGGTCACGATCTGGTTGAGGTCCACCACTTTCGGTTCGAGGATTTGTTTACGACTGAAGGCCAGCAGTTGCCGGGTCAGGGACGTGGCCCGCTCGCCGGCATTGATTACCTCCTGGATGTCACTGTGGGCAGGATGATCGGGATCAAGGCCTTCCAGGGCCATACGGCCGAAGCCGGTGACGACCGTCATCAGGTTATTGAAGTCATGGGCCACCCCGCCGGCCAGGGTGCCGACGGCCTCCATCTTTTGCGATTGGCTGAGCTGTTCCTCCAGGCGCCGGCGTTCGGTGATGTCGACCGCCACGGATCGACTCTCAAGTATCATTCCCTCGGGGTCGGCAATCGAGTCAACCGACAAGCTTATCCAAATCGAACGGCCCACTTTATGCTTCATTTCCAGAGTGACGTCTCTAATTGATTCTCCCAGCCGGAAACGCTCAAAACGGTCCCGTGCCTTGACAAGGCCGTCAGGTGTGTCGGCGTAGAGATCATCGACCTTCATATTCAGGAGTTCTTGCCTTTGATAGCCGAGCATCTTCCACGCCGCGGAGTTGCAATTCGTGATCGACCCGTCAACGGCGCTTACCGTGAACAAGGCGATGGGAACAGTCTCGTACAGATCTCGATACCGCTTCTCGCTGTTCTTGAGTTCATCCTCGGCCAGTCGGCGATCGGTGATGTCGGTGCACACCCCGATCATGACCCTGGCCCGGTCCGACGAAGGCGGCACCGAAAAACCCCTTTCCCGAATCCATCTGACCCCTCCGTCCCTCCGGATGATGCGGTACTCGCACTCATAGGTCCTCGCATTCCGGTGGTATTTATCCATCACCTCAAGGTATCCATCAAGGTCATCGGGATGAATAGCCTCCAAGAAAGACCTGGGGGATTGATAGAGGCTCTCCTTCGACCTCTCCCAAAGAGTCTCATAGGCCGGGCTGATATAGAGTATTTCACCGACGCCGCAGGTGCTCATCCAGAACACGTCTTGAATGGTCTCGGTGACGAGCCTGAATTTAAGCTCGCTCTCCCGCAGCGCTTCCTTGGCCCGCTTGCGGTCGGTGACGTCCTCGGCGATGCCCACCAGGCGATGCACCTCGCCTTGGGCGTCGGGCACCGGGAAGCTTCGGGCCCGGATCCACCGGACCGATCCGTCCGGACGGATGATGCGGTATTCCAGGTCGAACCAAATCCCTTCCTCTGTTTGTCGGCGGACGGCCGCCTCGTACCCGGACCGATCGTCGGGGTGGATCAAGTCGAGCACGGCGCGGGCATCGGCCATGATTTCATCCGCGGGGCGGCCGAAGACGGTGGCAAAGGCCGGGCTGACGTAAACGTACTCGCCGCGGGCCAGGTCTCTGATATACAAGACCTCGCGGATGTTTTCGGCGACCTGCCGGAAACGCTCCTCGGTTTCCCTGAGCGCCTCCTCCGCGATTTTCCGTTCGCTGATATCGCGGACCACGGCCAGCAGGCGTTCTTCGCCCCCGATCGTCGCCCGCTTGAGGTTGACCTCGACCCAGAACAATCGGCCGTTTTTGTGTTTGGCCCGCCATTCGAACAGCTGCGGTGATCCGGCGGCGGCCTTGTGGATCCGGCGTAGGGCGTCCTCTTGGGTGAAAGGCAGTTCCCCAGAACTCATATCCTCCACGTCAATCTGCCGCGCCTCCTCCGGGGTGTAGCCGTACATCTCGACCATCTTCTGATTTACGTCGAGGATGGCGCCGGTCTTCATGTCGTGCACGAAAATGGCGTCATTGGCCGCCTCGAAGATGGACCGGTAGTTGGCCTCCGACTCCTCCAATTTCTTCTTGGCCAGTTCCCGGTCGGTGATGTCCCGGTGCTGGATCACGGCGTTGACGATTTCCCCCTGGCCGTTTCTGACCGGCGAGATGGTCGTGTCCAGGACGACGAAGGCCGTTTTTTCGAGATCAATGGTCTTGAGCCGAGAGCTGTCATATACGATTTCGAAATTGACCGTCCGACCGTCCTCGAAAACAGATTTGACCAGGGGCAACAAACCTTGCTCAACGACGATGTTGTCCTCGAGGACATTGTATTTGCCGACCACCTCCTGGTCTGTAATGTCCAGCAGCTCACGGCAGGCCGGGTTGAGTCTGATGAGGGTCCCCCCCTCGTCGGATATCCACATGGGCGTCGGGCTCTGGTCGATGACGCTGCTCAGAAACGATTCCGATTGTCCGAGCTTGGCCTCGACCGACTTGCGGAAGGTGATGTCCTCGGCCAGGCCGACGACGCGATCGACCCGACCGTCCTCGTCGGGCAGGGGAAAGGTCCGGGCCCAGATCCAGCGAATCGACCCGTCGGGCAGTTGGAGGCGAAACTCCCGGTTGAAGTTGGGGCCGCCCCCGTCCTGATCCCGGACCGCGGCCAGCACCCCGGGGCGATCGTCGGGATGGACCGCCCGGATGAAGTCCTCGGGATCGTCGAGCAAATCCTCCCGGCGGCGGCCGTAGAGGTTGTCATAGGACGGGCTGACGTAAACGAATCGTCCGGACGAAAGGTCCTTGATCCAGAACACCTCCCGACTGTGATCGGCCACCCGGTGGAAGATGTCTTCGGGCTCCAACCGTCCCCCGGCGGTCTGCTCAAGATCAAGCAGCCGTCGCTCCAGCTCCGCGATTCGTTCTTTCAGTTCCCGGCGGGTGCGACGTCCGGCCATGGTCATCTCCCCTGGTCGTCCATTGGGTTTTCGTCGGGTCCTCAGGCCTTGGATTTCAGACGCGCTTCGTATTGGTCTGTTTCGAGCGGCTCGAAATAGGCGGCCTTGACCTGTTCGTCCGGGGCGTGGGCGGTCAGTAGGCTGACCGCCACCAGGGCCACGAGACACGACAGGTAACCCGGCACGGCCTCCATCACCCCGGGGTTGCCGGCCAGGTGCCAACCGACGGTGACCACTCCTCCGGCGATCATCCCGGCCAGGACGCCCTTCCGGGTCGCCCGCCGCCAGAACATCAGGGCCAGAAACGGCCAGACCACGGCCGCGCCGCCGGTTTTTACGACCAGAATAAACACCGGAATGATGCCCTTGCCCACCAGGGCGACCACCAGGGCGCTCAGGGAGATCAAGACCACGCTCACCCGGGAGACCGTGAGCATCTGTCTCTGGTCGGCGCCCGGCCGGAAATACTGCTGCCAGATGTCCCGGGCGACGCTGGCCGAGCCCATCATCAGGAACGAGTCCGCCCCGGACATGAGGGCCGCCGCCAAACCGACCACCACCAGGCCGCCGATGGCCGCCGGGAAGACCGTGGACACGGCCTGGGTGAAGACGGTGTCCGGTTTCAGGTCCAGGGGCAGGTAGCCCCGGGCGATGATGCCGATCAAGAACGACAGGCTTAATATCAGCAGGGTAAAAACCATGCCCGCCGAGACCCCCCAGACGGCGGTTCCTTCGTCCCTGGCCGCGAAAATCCTCTGCCAGGTGGTCTGCCACACCAGGTAAAAGGGCCCCACGGTCAGGGCCAAGGACAAAAACGACCAAAAGCCCGCCCGGCCGAACGGATTCCAATAGTGAGCCGGCGTGATCTCCACCACCCGGGACACGCCGCCGGCGTAGTGAATCCCGAACACAAAGAGCAGGCCCAGGCCCACGATCAGGATCACGGCCTGGATCACGTCGGTCATGATGGTGGTGGGCATGCCTCCCAGCAGGGTGTAGGCCAGGACCACGGCGAAGCCGATGATGATCCCCAGTTTCATTTCCAGGCCGAAAAAGGTCTTGAGGATGGCTCCCAGGCCGATGAACTGGATGGCCAGGACCGGGACGGCGAACACCAGGATCTGAAACAAGGCCGGCGCCAGGGCGGCGTTCCGGCCGAAGCGGAGGGCAAAGGCGTCGGGGATGGTGTACAGGTTCAGCCGCCGCAGGACCCGGCCGAAAACCACCGCGAACAGAACTGAAAAGAGCACGGCCGGGACGAGCCAAAAGAAGATACCGTTCACGCCGGTCTTGTATCCCAGGCCCACGAAGCCGATAAAGGAGGCGGCCCCGCAGTTGGTGGCGATGATGGTGCCGACGATGCGCCAGAAGCCCGCCCGGCGGCCGGCCACCAGGTATTCTTCCACGGACTTGATCTTGAGGGAGTGGTAGACGGCGATCCCGATCATGACGGCCAGGTAGGAGCCGAGATAGACGGCGTACAGGGGCACGTTGACTTTGGTCACGGCCGGCCCTCCTTAGGGAAACGCGACGCCGTGGGGGCGGGTTTGACGTTCGGCCGACGGCGCCCGGGAGTCACCGTCAAGGAAAATCTCCCCGGATCGATCCCAAACCGGAGTTCGATCCACCCGCCGGGGTATACTCTTCGTTACTTTACCGTAAAATCCCATGGGCCGCCAGGCCCGGACCACCCGGGACGAGGCCGGCGTGAGACAGGCCGCTTCATCGGTCGATCCCCATTGTCCCGGAAACCGGCCATCCAGGCCCTTCCGGTCGATAGGGCACCACCCCCGCCGGCCTTGCCGGGCCGACCATCCTCCGATATCCTTTTAACGAGAAAGCGATCCTGGCGGTGTTTGCCATCAACCTTTCCCCGAGAGGAGGGCGTTTATGTCCAAGCGATTGGTCGTCATTATCGGCGTGTTGTCTCTGGTGGCCGGTTCGATTACCCTGGGCCTGGCCACCGGCGGCCAGGCCGGGCCGCCCGGGCCGGACGCCGCGGCGCTGTGGAAGTTTTTCACTCAGGTCTCGCCCTATCAGCAATGGGGCTACTTTCCGGACCACAAGGGGATGCGGCCGGGCCGGGCGCCCCATGGTCCGCTGCACAAGGTGTTCGTCAACAAGGTCGGCCTGTCGGCCAAGAAGGTGCCCTACGCCTACGGCACGATCGTGGTCAAGGACAACTACAATAAGGCCAGGAAGCTGGTCGCCATCACGGTCATGTTTAAGGTCAAGGGCTACAACCCCTCGGCCGGCGACTGGTACTGGGTGATGTACAAGCCGGGCGGCAAGGTCGGCCGGGCGGGCAAGGTCAAGGGCTGCATCAAGTGTCACGCCGCGGTCAAGAATCAGGACTGGGTGTTCGTCCACAAGTTTTGAGCCGTCGCCCTTGGCCCGGGGCGTGGACAATGATAATCTGACCCCATCGGTCAGGGACGAACGTATCCCGAACGAGCGCCAATCCCGTTTTCAAGGAGGTGCCCTGATGTCGGTCGTTATCGAGCGCGACGGCCCGGTCTACACGGTCATCATCAACCGGCCCCGGGCCAGGAACGCGGTCGACCCCGCCACCTCCCTGGCCCTGATCGAGGCCTTCACCGCGTTCGACAACGACCCCGAGGCCCTGGTGGCCGTGTTCACCGGCGCGGAGGGGACCTTCTGCGCCGGGTTCGACCTCAAGGCCGCGGCCACGCCGGGCCTGATCGACCAGTACGACCCCGAAGGGGACGGGCCCATGGGCCCCAGCCGGATGCTCCTTACTAAACCGGTCATCGCCGCCATCGAGGGGCACGCCGTGGCCGGCGGCCTGGAGCTGGCCCTGTGGTGCGACCTGCGGGTCTGCAGCGAGACGGCCGTGTTCGGAGTGTTCTGCCGGCGGTGGGGGGTGCCCCTGATCGACGGCGGCACGGTCCGCCTGCCCCGGCTCATAGGCCAGGGCCGGGCCCTGGACATGATCCTCACCGGACGTCCCGTCCCGGCCGACGAGGCCCTGGGCTGGGGCCTGGCCAACCTGGTGGTCCCCGCCGGACAGGCCAGGGCCGCGGCCGAAGACCTGGCCCGTCAAATCGCCGGCTTCCCCCAGGTCTGCATGCGCACCGATCGCCGCTCCGCCTACGAGCAGTGGGACCTGAGTCTGATCGAGGCCCTGCACAATGAGGGCCGCCGGGGCATGGAACCCCTGCGCGGGGAGGCCCAGGCCGGGGCGGCCCGGTTCGTCGGCGGCCAGGTCCGGAGCGGAAAATTTGATTGATACCGGGGGGGGTAATTGGAGGTGGGCATTGTCCCGACCGGCACAAAGTTGTTGATGGCCCTATATTTGTGATTGACAGATGAATCGAGTTCACTATAATGATTTTACATCGTCAAAATGAACGATGTTTGTCCCCGGGGGGGATGGGGGTATTCCCCAAGCTGAAAAGATCAAGCCTGGCAGTTGGTTAGGCTGGACACACCCGGCCGCCGGCAGCGACTGGGGTGGCGGGGCGCAATCGCCTAGTCTGTTGCGTCCGCCAATTGGGGGGGGAGCGGCCATGGGCTCCACCGAGCGCCGAGAGCGGGAACAACGGATGCGCCGTCGTCACATCCTGGCCGCGGCGCGCAAGGTCCTGGCCGAAAAAGGCATTCGCGGCGCGACCATGGAGGAGATCGCCCAGGAGGCCGATTACAAGCCGGCCACGCTCTACCTTTATTTCCAGAGCAAGGACGAACTCCTGTTCAGCCTGAGCGGCTCGCTGCTCAAAGGGGTGACCGAAGAGATCCAGGCCCTGGCCGATCGGACCGATCTGGACGCGCTGGAAAAGGCCCGGCGTTTGCCCGTGATCCTGGACCGGATCTACCAGTTGGACCCGCCGGTCCTGCTCAGTCTGTTCCGGCTGCAGGCCAGCCAGGATTTCTCGCGGATGTCGCCCGAGGCCATGCAGGCCCTCAACGATCTGGCGCAGACGGGCATTCGGGCCATGGCCCGGGTCTTCGAGGAGGGTGTCCGCCGGGGCGTCTTCAAGGAGCACAATTCAGCGGCCATGGCCGACGCGGTCTGGTCGTTGTTCACCGGCATCGTATTGTGGGAAGAGAGCAAGCGGTTTTTCAACCCGGACAAGCGGTTTTTCAGAACGACTTTGGAGTTCGCCCTGGGGCTGATGACCGACAGTCTGGTCAAATGATCTGTTGTGGGGCGGAATAAGGACCTCAGGGGGAGAACGGTATGCGTCAAGTCGGCATCCTCGGCGTGGGGATGACCCCCTTCGGCATCTCGGAGAAGACGAATCTGGAGCTGTTCGGCGAGGCGGCCCTGGAGGCCCTGGACGAGTCCGGCCTCGAGCCGAGTAGGATGCAGGCCCTGTTTCTGGGCAACTGCCTGGGCGCCTTCGAGGAGGGGCAGTTGCACATGGCCCCCTTTGCCGCGGCCGAGGTGGGGCTGCCCGTGGGCGCCCCGGCGACGAGGTTCGAGGCGGCCTGCGCCACGGCCACGGTGGCCGCGCGCCACGCCGCGCTGCTGGTGGCGGCCGGGGTCTATGACGTGGTCCTGGTGGGCGGGGTCGAGCGGGCGGCCCGGATGGGCACCGACCTGGCCACGACCACCTTCGCCATGGCCCTCGACGCCTACCACGAAGGCCCCAGCGGCCTGACCTTCCCCGGCGTGTTCGCCATGGCCGCCCACATGTACGCCGCCAAGTACGCCCTGCCCCTGCCCGAACTCAAGAAACACATGGCCCGGGTGGCGATCAAGAACCACCACCACGGGACCATGAATCCCCTGGCCCAGTTCCAAAAGGAGATCGACGAGGAGACGGTCCTCACCGGGCCGATGATCGCCGACCCCCTGCAGCTCTTTGACTGCTGTCCCTTCTCGGACGGGGCCGCGGCGGCGGTGATCGCCGAGGAAGGGATCGTCGCCCGGTGGGGCGGTCCGCCGGTCTGGGTGGCCGGGATGGGGCAGGCCTCCCGGGGGCCGTTGTATCTCCAGCAGGACCTGACCCGGGTGACGGCCCGGGAGGCGTCCGTGGACCAGGCCTACGCCCAGGCCGGACTGACCCCGGCCGACGTGGACGTGGTCGAATTGCACGACTGCTTCACCATCGCCGAGATCCTGGCCGTCGAGGGCCTGGGCTTCTACCCCCCGGGGCAGGGTTACGCCGCCGCCACCAGCGGCGAGACCACCTTCGGCGGCCGGGTGGTCGTCAACCCGTCGGGCGGCCTCAAGGCCAAGGGCCATCCCATCGGGGCCACCGGGCTGGCCCAGGTGTACGAGATCGTCAAGCAACTGCGCGGCCAGGCCGGTCCCCGGCAGGTCGAGGGGGCCAAGGTCGGCCTGGTGGACACCCTGGGCGGCGACCTGGGCACGGTCTGCAACCTGATTCTGAGGAACTGATGACCCATCCGTTGATCCTGAAGGACCACGTCGAGTCTCTCGGCCAGGGCAGATTCACCGGCCTGGTCTGCGGCGACTGCGGGGCCAAGACCTTCCCGGCCCGGTCGGTGTGCGCGGGCTGCGGCTCCCGCCGGCTCCAGACCACCGAGATCAAAGGGCCGGGGATCATCCGGACCTTCACCGTCATCCGGGTGGCGCCCGCCGGGTTCAAGCCGCCCTATATCGTCGCCCTGGTCGAACTCAGCGAGGGACCCTGGGCCATGGGCAACCTGGACGGGGTCGACCCCGACCGGGCGGGTCTGGACCTGATCGGCCGCCCGGTGACCTTGGGCAGCCGGCCGTTGTCGCTCCCGACCTACGGCGCGGACCAGTGCCGGGTGCTGACGTTTTCTTTGTCGTGAGGAAGTAAGAACGGACAGGGGCCGGGCCGCGGCGCGGCGAATCCGGCCCAATCGAGGAAGCGACCGATGGACATTCGAGACAGCGTAGCCGTGATCACCGGCGGGGCCTCGGGCCTGGGCAGGCAGACGGCTCTTGAATTGGCGGCGGCGGGGGCCAGGGTGGCCCTGTTGGACATGGACGAGGAGCGCGGCCGGGCCGTGGCCGGGGAGTTGGGCGACCGGGCGATCTTTCGCCGGACGGACGTGACCGACGAGGCCCAGGTGGCGGCGGCAATGGACGAGGCGGTCCGGGCCTTCGATCGGATCGACGTGGCCGTCAACTGCGCCGGTATCGGCATCCCGGCCAAGATCCTGGGCAAGGAAGGCCCGATGGACATGGGCCCCTTCATCAAGACGATCCAGGTCAACGTCATCGGGACGATGAACGTCATCCGCCTGACCGCGGCCCGGATGGCCGACAATGAGCCCAACGCCGAGGGCGAGCGGGGGGTGGTCATCAACACCGCCTCGGTGGCCGCCTACGAGGGCCAGATCGGCCAGACGGCCTACGCCTCGTCCAAGGCCGGGATCATCGGCCTGACCCTGCCCGCGGCTCGGGAGTTCGCCCCCTTGGGGATCCGGGTGGTGACCATCGCCCCGGGGCTGTTCGAGACGCCGATGCTCCTCGGGCTGCCGGAAAAGGTCCTGGCCTCGCTCGGGGCCAGCGTGCCCTTCCCGCCCCGGCTGGGGCGGCCGGCCGAGTACGCCATGCTGGTGGGCCACATCATCGCCAATCCGATGCTCAACGGCACGACCATCCGCCTCGACGGTGCTATCCGCATGGCGGCCAAATAGAGACCAGGCCACGTTTCGCCCCACGGTTCGAGGGGGAGGATATCGATGGACTTCGATCTGAGCGAAGAACAGGGCATGCTCCGGGACATGGCCTTCAAGTTCGCCCGGAAGGAACTGGCCCCCCTGGCGGCCGAGTGCGACGCCCAGGAGAAGTATCCGCCCGAACTGGTAAGAAAGGCGGCCGAGGTGGGCCTGGTCGGGGCCTGGATTCCCGAGGAGTACGGCGGCGCCGGGGTCGGCATTTTCGGGGAGGCCCTGGTCACCGAGCAACTGGCCCGGGTGGACATGGGCAATTGCACCAACATCATCACCGCCTCGTTCGGCTGCGAGGCCATTTGGCTCTACGGCACTGAGGAGCAGAAAGGGCGGTACCTGCCCCCGGTCTGCCGTGGAGAGCGGGTCAGCGCCGGGGCCTTCACCGAGCCCGACGCCGGGACCGACGTGGCCGGATACAAGACCCGGGCCCAAAAAGACGAAGGTGACTACGTGCTCAACGGCTCGAAAATGTTCATCACCAACGGCACGGTGTGCGACTTCCTGGTCGTCCAGGCCATCACCCACCCCGACGAGGGCCGGCACGCCCGGTTCTCCCAGATCATCGTCCCGGCCGACGCCCCCGGCGTCACCCGGACCAAGATCACCGGCAAGATGGGCATCCGGGCCAGCGACACGGCCGAGGTCAGCTTCGAGGACGTGCGCGTGCCCCGGGAAAACCTCCTCGGCCAGGAAGGTCGGGGCTTCCACCAGTTGATGCACTTCTTCGACACCACCCGCCCCTTTGTGGCCGCCCAGGCCCTGGGCCTGGGCGAGGCCTGCCTGGACGCGGCGGTCAGATACGCCGGCGAGCGGACGGCCTTCGGCCGGCCCATCGGCGGCTTCCAGCTGACCCAGGCCAAGCTGACCGAGATGGCCGTCCGGATCGAGGCCCTGAGGGGCCTGGTCTATCGGGCCGCCTGGAGCATCGACGCCGGCCGGCCGGATTACAACCTGGCGGCCATGGCCAAGTACTTCGGCGGACAGGCGGCCGTGTTCTGCGCCAACGCGGCCGTGGAGATCCACGGCGGCTACGGTTACATCGACGAGTACCCGGTCCAGAAGTTCTACCGGGACGCCAAGATCCTCGAAATTTACGAGGGCACCAAGGAGGCCGAGATCCTGACCATCGGCGGGGGCTTGATGCGGCCGTGAGTGCGGGCGTTCTTGCCGGATCGGCCGAAGTGGTGAACCTGGTTTGAAAAAGGATTGACAAATGAATGCCGTTCGGGCAATTAAGCCTATTAAGTTAATGAACGATTATCATCGTTCCGGGGCGTGGCGGGGGAAATCAATACCAGATGGGCATTGCGGAGCGCAAAGAGCGTGAAAAGCGCCGGCGCCGGGCCAGGATCATGAACGCGGCCAAAAAGGTGTTCACCGACAAGGGATTCGGCGGCGCGACCATGGAAGAGATCGCCCTGGAGGCGGAATTGAGCCCGGCCACGCTCTACCTGTATTTCAAGAACAAGAACGACCTGTATGCGTCGTTGAACCTCAAAATGCTCGAGTTTCTGGTCTGGCGGCTGGAGGAGCTGCGGGACCAGGAGGGACTGGACGCCGAGGGCCGGGTCAGGGGATTGGCGGACGCCTTGTACGACGTGTATCAGAACGATCCTCTGATCCTGTTCAACGTCTTTCACCTGCAGTCGACTCACGTCCTGACCGAACTGCCTCCGGAAACCCTGGACGAGATCAACGGCCTGTCGGCCCGGGCGCTCCGGATCATGGCCGGCATCTTTCAGCAGGGGATTGACGAGGGCGTCTTCGCGGATCGGGCGGCCATCGCCCTGGCCGACACCGTGTGGGCCGTATTCACCGGACTGGTCCTGTGGGAGGAAAGCAAGCGGCTGTTCGACTCCGGAAAGGACTTTTTGAAACCGACCCTGGACCTGGCGATCGAGACCATCGTCCAAGGGATCAAGAAGGGCTGACGCCCCGTTTCCGGGACACAAGGCCGAGGCCTTTGGTCGGCCGGAACCGGCGGCGAGGGGGCAAGGTCGATCGGTACGGGCCGGTCCATGATTATAGCTGACCCGGTGCGGTCGGGGATGGTGATCGGGTCGGCTCCCGGTCGCCCGCGGCCCGCCCGGAGAAGGTAGGAGTGATTACGGGTCTTTGGTCTGTCATTTCCGCCGGGTTCCACTGGCCAGGAACGGGCGGACGGCCAAGGGCCTTGGGAACCGACACGTCTCGGCCATAAGGGAGGGTATCGACGTGACCTTAAAGAGAATTCTAGTGATAGCGATGGCCCTGTGTCTCCTGGTGCCGGCGATCGCCTGGGGCAAGGTCCCGGGGGTGACCAAGAAGATGGTCGTCGTCGGCATCAGCACGCCCCTGTCCGGCGGGGCCGCCCTGTGGGGGACCACGGCCCTGGGGGCCAAGGCCTGGGCCGATTACATCAACAGCCTGGGCGGGGTCCACGGGCGGAAGATCAAGGTCATCATCATGGACGACGGCTACAACCCGATGAGGACCGTGCTCAACCTGAAGCAGATGAGGGGCAAGATCTTCGCCGTCGTCGGCCTGTTGGGCAGCGCCCCCAACGCCGCGGCCAAGAACTTCTTCCCCAAGTACAAGATCCCGCTGATCTGCCCCTACGCCAACATCCGCATCTTCTCCAAGCAGCCCAAGAAGAAGCGGCGCTACTATTTCGTCACCTATCCGGACTACGAGGACGAGAACGAGCTGTTGGCCAACTTTGCCATCAACAAGCTGGGCGCCAAGAAGATCGCCCACTTCTATCAGAACGACGACTTCGGCCACATGGCCAAGGCCGGCGTGGCCAAGGCGCTGAAGGCCGCGGGGGGCAAGGCCAAGCTGGTGGCCTCGGTTTCCTACGAGTTCACCGAGCGGGCCCTGGCGACCCATGCCCTCAAGCTCAAGGCCTCCGGGGCGGACACGGTCATCCTCACCACTTCGCCCATCCACTCGATCATCATCGTCAAGACCATGGCCAAGGTCGGCTACCGGCCCAAGGTCCTGACCAACTTCACCGTCGGCGACCCGATTTTCTTCAGGCTGGCCGGTCCGGCCTGGGAGGGGATTTACATCTCGGCCGCCGGTAACACGGGCATGCCCGGTTCGGACGCGTCCGCCGACCGGGTGGCCAGGATCCTGCTCAAGTTCAACCCCAAGCTCAAGGGCCGGGAATACCTGGCCGTCTTCGGCGCGGTGTCGATGATGCACTTCGTCGAGGGCCTGCGGAACGCCGGGCGGAAGCTGACCGTAAACCGCCTGATCAAGGGCCTGGAGAAAATCCGCAACTGGCGGCCCGAGGGCATGGGCGCCCCGGTGACCTACAAACGGAACCGGCACCACGGCGTCAACGCCGCGCGCATGAGTCGGGCCCTGAAGGGCAAGGTCGTGCCCCTGGTCCCGGGTCTCAAGGGGTACACCATCTTCAAACCTCGCTTCTAGGCGTCACGAGTCTGTCGGAGCGCCGCTCCGACAGACTCGCCGGCGGGCCGGGGACGGCCCGCCAAATCGTGCCGGGATGACGGAAGGAAAGGACATGGCGCTGCTCGACATCGAGGACCTGAGTATCCACTTCGGCGGCATTCAGGCCCTGTCCAAGGTGGACCTCGCCCTGGAGCCCGAGGAGATCCTGGCCGTGATCGGACCCAACGGCTCGGGCAAGACCACCCTGTTCAACTGCATTTCCGGGGTCTACCGGCCGAGCGGCGG
>JAHJDS010000553.1 GCA_018812395.1 Pseudomonadota bacterium | reverse complement strand
CTATGCCGGCGGCCTGATCACCGGTTTCAAGACCGATGCCGAGGGCAATCCCCAGCTCATTCTCAACCACGAAACACTCGTCGCTTACGCCAACGTGATGGAGGTCCGCACGCCCCGGGACCAGGAATGATCGACCCGGGCCCGGCGGCCAACCCCCCGGGCCGTTTGACATCGTGAGGAGGAATACCCATGGCCATGTTATCCGCGATGAACTCAGGGATAGCCGGGCTCCGGACCTACGGCCGGGCGATGAGCGTCATTGGCGACAACATCGCCAACGTCAACACCACCGGCTTCAAACAGTCGCGGGCCAATTTCCAGGACGTCATGGTCCGGTCCCTGTCCACGGGCACGGCCAACGTCAACTCGGTGGGTTTCGGCTCGGAGATTGGCTCGATTCAGGCCCTGCACTCCCAGGGCAGCTTCGAGTCCACGGAGAACCCGATGGACCTGGGCATCGGCGGGGCCGGGTACTTCAAGCTCAGGCACGTCTCGACCGGGGTCAGTTATTACTCCCGGGCCGGCCAGTTCCATTTCGACGCCGAGGGGTTCCTGGTCAATCCCCAGGGCTACATCGTCCAGGGGTACCTGGCCGATCAGGTGACCGGGGACAAGACCGGGGCCGTGACCGACATCAAGGTCTCCGGCCAGCGGGCCGCGCCCAACGCCACCACCGCCCTGGACATCTCGGTCAACCTCGATTCGCAGGAAACGGTGCCGACCATCGCCTTCAATCCGGCCGACGACACCACCTGGAACTACTCGACCGCGATCACGGTTTACGACTCCCTGGGCACACCCCGGATGGTGACCACCTACTTCCGTAAGGAATCGGCCACCGGCCAGTACCAGCAGGCCGCCCTGACCGCGACCATCGCCGCGGCCAACAACGACATCACCTACACCGCGGTCAACTACGGCGGCGAGGCCGAGAACATCACCATTCAGTACATTGACGGCGGCAACACCGGCGCGGTGACGACCACGGTCAACGTCACCGGCAACGCCATCGCCATCACCGTCACCACCGACGGCGCCAACTACCCCACGGCCAACGCCGTCCGGGCGGCGGTCGCCGCCGCCCCAGCGGCCGCCGCCCTGGTCACCGCGGCCAACGCCACCGGCAACGACGGCACCGGCCAGGTCAACGTCGCCTACGGGCCGACCAACCTGACCGGGGTCGACGACGGGGCCTATTGGAACTACTACGCCTACATCACCGCCTCGGACGCGGCCAGCGGTGTGGCCCACGCCGGGGCGGCCGGCCACCTCAGCTTCGACACCGGCGGCAACCTGGTCGAGACCCTCTCCGCCCAGACGACCAACGACTTCGATTTTCTGGGCGCCACCGCCAACCAGCAGATCACCCTCGACTTCTCCCCCGCGGGCGGCATCACCCCCTCGACCGGCGTGGCCAGCGCCTCGGGGACCTTCTATCTGTACCAGGACGGCTACGCCCAGGGGGCGCTGCAGGGCGTCTCGGTCGATACCCAGGGGCGGATCACCGGCGCCTTCAGCAACGGACAGATCAAGAGACTGGCCTACATCATCCTGGCCAACTTCAACAACCCCGAGGGCCTCCGGCGCGAGGGCGGCAACCTGTGGGGCGCCGCCACCGAGGCCGGCACCGAACTCATCGGCGACCCCCGGACCCTGGGCCTGGGCGAGATCAACGGCAACACCCTCGAGCAATCCAACGTCGATCTGGCCGAGGAGTTCGTCAACATGATCTCCAACCAGCGCGCCTACCAGGCCAACTCGAGGGTCATCACCACCTCTGACCAGATGCTCGAGACGCTGATGCAGCTGAAGCGATAGGGAACAGCGGCCATGATGACCTCGCTCTACACCGGCGCCGCGGGCATGAACGCCTTTGCCCGGGCCCTCAACGTCACCGCCCACAACCTGGCCAACGTCCAGACCGTGGGCTTCAAGACCCGCCGGACCAACTTCGCCGACTACATGTCCACGTCCCTGGGCCTCGAGGCCAGCGGCTCCCAGAAGGGGCACGGCTCCTACGTCCAGGAGGTCCAGAACCTGATGGAGCAGGGACCGATCCAGACCACCGACCGGTCCACCGACGCGGCCGTCAACGGCCGGGGCTTCTTCAAGCTGCGCAACCCCACCGGGGTGGGCGACGAGTTCTATTACACCCGGGCCGGGCAGTTCCACTTCGACGCCAACCTGATCCTGGCCGGCGAGCAGGGCTACCACGTCCAAGGGTACAACGTCGACCCGGCCACCGGCCTCGTGTCCGCCACCGCCGCCGACATCGACATCACGGGCCAGTACGACGCCGCCCAGCCGACCACCATCGTGGATATCTCGGTCAACCTGGACTCCCAGGCGGTCTTGCCCACGGCCGTCTTCAACCCGACCGACGAGTCCTCCTACAACTACTCGACGGCCGTCACCGTCCACGATTCCAACGGCGTCGCCCGGGGGCTGACCGCCTATTTCCGCCGCGGCTCCGTGTCCGGCCAACGTGAACTGGCGACGCTGACCACCGCCTTCGGCGCGGACAACGACCTGACCTTCACCGCCGTGAACTACGGCGGCGAGGGCCAGAACATAACGCTCGCATACCTCGATCCCGGTGCCCCCAACCAGGCCCTGGCGGTGTCCGTCACCGGCGACGCCATCACCACGTCTTTGGCCACCGACGCCGGCGGGGTCATCACCTCGACGGCGGCCCAGGTCCTGGCGGCCCTCAACGGCGATCCGGCGGCCGCAGCCCTGGTGACCACCACCCTGGCCTCGCCCACGGGCGGCGGCCTCGTCCCGGCCATGGCCGCCACGAACCTGGCCGGAGTCACCGCGGGAGGATACTGGGACTACTACGTCTACATCGGCGCCTCGGACGCCGCCGGCGGCGTGGCCACCCCGGGGGCCAACGGCTACCTCAGCTTCGACACCGCGGGCGCGCTCAACGAGGCCCTGTCGGCCCAGGTCCTCAACAGCTTCGATTTCCTGGGCGCCACCCCGGGGCAGGCCATCACCTTCGATTTCACCCCCGGCACCGGGGGCATCACGCCGACCACCCAGCTCTATGGCGCCTCGGCCGTCTATTACCTCTACCAGGACGGCTACGCCGAAGGCCAGGTCCAGGGCGTGGCCACCGAGGACGGCGGCCGGCTCTTCGCCTATTTCAGCAACGGCCGCTCGGGACCGCTGGCCTACCTCGCCCTGGCCGACTTCCCGGCGCCCCAGGAGTTGCTGGGCGTGGGCAAGAACCTGTGGGCCGTGACCACGGCCGCCGGGGCGGAGGTCATGGCTCAGGCCAACCAGAACGGTATGGGGGAGATCACCGGCCAAAAGCTGGAGCAGTCGACCGTCGACGTGGCCTCGGCCTTTGTCGAGTTGATCAACTACCAGCGGGGCTACCAGATCAATTCCCGGTCCATCACCACCTCGGACCAGATGCTCCAGACGGCGGTCAACCTCAAGCAGCGCTAGCCCGGGTGACGTTCGACCGACAGGGCCGAGCTCTTCACTTCCGTCAAAATATTGACCACGAATCCCGGCGGACAGGCCGGAACCCGCTCCACCGACCCCCCGGCCGCGGTTTCGGCCGCCGGACCCCCATGGCCGCCCCCATTTGTCCCGCTTTCGGCCCCGATTTGCGCGAGAAGGGTCGCGCTTGCTATTGTCGGCCCTTTTTGCTATTCTATTTTTTATTGAACCAGGTGGTCGTGGCACGGTAGTTGCCTTGAATCACGAGCAAAATAGTTCCGGCCCCAAAGAGGGGGAGGGCAAACTGACATGGATTTGGCAACCGTAGCCGGCATAGTGTCCGCGTTCGGGCTGGTGTTGGCCGCCATCGTCATGGGTGGCGGCCTGGAGAGTTTCATCGATGTCCCCTCGATGCTGATCGTCATCGGCGGCACCATCGGGGCCACCCTGATCAACTTCCCGCTCAAGAGCGTCCTGGGGGTGGTCAAGGTCGTCCGCAACGCCTTTTTCTCCAAGGTGACCTCGGTGCCGGAGGTGATCGGCCGGTTCGTGGATTACGCCACCAAGGCCCGGCGAGAGGGCATCCTGGCCCTGGAGTCGACCATGACCGAGGTGGACGACCAGTTCCTGGCCAAGGGCCTCCAGCTGACCATCGACGGCCTGGAGCCCAAGTCCATCGAGGAAATTCTCGAGACCGAGATCGACTACATCCGCACCCGGCACACCCTGGGCGCGGAGGTCATGGCCACCATGGGCACCTTCGCTCCGGCCCTGGGCATGATCGGCACCCTGATCGGCCTGGTCCAGATGCTGCAAAACATGTCCGACCCGTCCAAGATCGGGCCGGCCATGGCCGTGGCCCTGTTGACGACGTTTTACGGCGCGGTCATGGCCAACATCCTGTTCAACCCCCTGGCCGGCAAGCTCCGCAACCGGTCCAAGGAGGAGCTCCTGATCAAGGAGCTGATGCTCAACGGCATCCTGGCCATCGCCCGGGGGGACAACCCGCGGATCATCGAGCAGAAACTGCACTCCTTCATCCCGCCGGACTTGAGGAAGTCGGTGTTCCAGTAAGGAGGGTCGGTGGCTGGCAAACGCAAAACCGCGCCCGACGCGCCGGCGGTCAACACGACGACGCTGCTGTTCACCGCCCTGATGATCATCCTGCTGGCCTTCTTCATCGTCCTCAACGCCATGTCGGTCCGGGACGAGCGGCGCTACATCCGGGCCTTGGGGTCGCTCATCGGCAAGTTCGGCATCCTGCCCGGGGGCGTCTCGGCCCTGAGCAACAAGGGCCGGGGGGCCGGGACCATGCTCGCCGCGCCGATCACCGCCGTGGAAAAGGACATCATCGAGATTCGGGGGGCGATGTTCGATCTGGGCATGGAAAAAGGGGTCAACGTCTTGTCGGCCGCAGGTCTGAGGATCATCCGCATCGAGAGCGACATCCTGTTCGACAAGGCCTCGATCAAGCTCTCGCCCCGGGCCCGGTTGTTCCTGAAGCTGGCCGCCGAGGCCTTGCGCCGCACCCCGGCCCGGGTCTCCCGGCAGAAACGCCCCCCCTATAAGATCATCATCAACGGCTACACCGACGACTACCCGCCCCAGCACTGGGGCCTGCCCCCGGGGCTGACCAACTGGCACGTCTCGGCCCTGCGGGCGATGGTCGTCATGCGGTATCTGCACGAGTCGGGCGGCATCGCCCTGAGGCGGCTGTCCGCTTACGGCTACGGCGACACCCGGCCCGCGGTCCCCAACGTCTCGTCCGAGAACCGGCGCCGCAACCGCCGCGTCGAAATCGTCCTGGACGAACGGGACGTGGTCACCCTGGAGGAGACGGCCAAGTACGGCCGCCCGCGCCGACGGCTGGGGTTCAAGGGCTTCATCTTCGAGCTGTTCGGGACCCCGTCCCCGCTGCTCCGGCCGTCGATCGTCAAGCCGCCCGCGGAGGCGGGACCGAGGACCAAACCCAAACCGGCGGCCAGGCCCGCTTCGCCCGGCACCTGACCCGGGCCGGCGTCGCCGCCGTCAGAGGCGCCTTCAATGCCCGCCAAGGCCGAAAGCCAAGAAACCCAGCTCGATCCCAACGGCTGGATGGTCACTTTCTCGGACCTGGTGACGTTGCTGTTGACCTTCTTTGTCATGCTCCTGACCATGAACTCGATGGACAACAAGAAGTTCAACGACGTGTTCAGCGTCTTTTCCGAGAAGGTGGGCGTGCTCAAGTTCGCCGACAAGACCCGGGTCCAGCGCACGGCCCAGTTCCTGGGGTCGCTCAAGAAACACCTGCCCGGCCAGCCGGCCATGG
>JAHJDS010000552.1 GCA_018812395.1 Pseudomonadota bacterium | reverse complement strand
CTGGAGATCGAATTCAAGATCACCCTGGTTGACCAGGACTGGGACCAGTTCGAGACCGTGACCGACGCCGGGATCTTCCGGGAGCTTTTCAGACAGAACTTCGGCCGGTTTCCCGAGCCGGGGGAGGTCCGGGCCTTTATCGACCGGTTCGTGGCCCTGCTCCGGGAGGCATTCGGGGCGTCCCCGGAACTCTTTCAGGAAATTAGAGGCGCCTCGAATCTCATGAAACGTCTGGGGACCACCGACGGCCTACGGGTCGGGGTGGCCACCGGCGGCTGGCGGGCCTCGGCCTTGTTCAAGCTGGGGTGCGCCGGGATATCGGTCTCGAATCTGCCCTTGTCCACGGCCGAGGACGGCCTGGCGCGTCGGGACATCCTGGCCGACTGCATCGCCAAGGCCAAGGCGTTTTACCAGGTGAATGGATTCGCCCGAACAATCATCGTCGGCGACCAGGTCTGGGACGTCAAGGCCGCCCGGGCTATGAACCTACCCTTCATCGGCGTGGGCGACCCGGACCGGCTATACGGCTTCGGGGCGACCCAGGCGGTGCCGGATTTTGAAGACCCGGACGGTTTCATCGAACGGCTGAACCGGGCCCGGGCGCCGGTCATGGATCGGACCGATGTTGAGTGACCCGGAATTCGGACGCATCCTGCAAAAATTCGACCTCTCTTGGGAGGGTTACCGCCGGGTCCGCAAGGGGGTCAAGAAGAGACTCCGGCGGCGATGGGTGGAGCTGGGCCTGACCCGGGTCGAGGACTTTCTGGCGGCCCTGGACGAGGACCCGGCCCTGGTCGATGAGTGCCGCCGGCTGCTGACCGTATCGGTCAGCCGATTGTTCAGAGACCGGGAATTGTGGCATGCCCTGAAGAAGGAGATTCTGCCCGCTCTGGCCGGGCACGACCAAATCCACGCCTGGTCGGCCGGGTGCGCCCGGGGCGAGGAGGTCTATTCGCTCAAAATCGTCCACGACCAGTGGCAACGGCGCGGCGGCTCGGCGCCGGGCCTCGAAATCCTGGCCACGGACCTGAACCCCGTTTACCTGGCGCAGGCCCGGGCCGGGGTCTACGGACAAAGCAGTCTGCGGGAGGCGCCCGAGGACTTGCGGCCTGACTA
Organism: Pseudomonadota bacterium; assembly: GCA_018812395.1. Classification (GTDB taxonomy): domain Bacteria; phylum Desulfobacterota; class Desulfarculia; order Desulfarculales; family JAHJDS01; genus JAHJDS01. The sequence goes on along the minus strand of JAHJDS010000552.1, from coordinate 10,367 downwards.
CTTCGAGAAGCTGCCGGGTAAGAAGCAATACCGGGTGATTGAATCCTTGAAAGAGGGCATCGTCTGGCGGGAGCACGATCTGCTGTCCGATCCGCCGCCGGGCCGGTTCGACTTGGTGTTCCTGCGCAACAACGTCCTGACCTATGAGTCCGCGGCCAACCAGGTCCGGGTGCTGGACGGGGTGATGACCGGTCTGTTGCCGGGCGGCTTTCTGATCATCGGGGCCAAGGAGGAATTGCCCCGGGCCGCCGCCGGCCTCCAGCCCTGGCCCGGTCTGGCCGATGTGTTTCACAAGAAAGAATGACTCTCTGCTTTGAGTGCGGTCCGTCCAGGCTGAAACGACAAGTAATCGTCGGCCGGCCCGCCCCCCTACCCTGAACAGGGGACGGGCCGGCCGGGTATATTTCAATATAAAAGCTACCCGCTCATACCGTCACGCCCCGAAGCCGAACCGGCCGCCCCCTCCCTTGAAAAGGGGGCGGCCGTCCCGCCCGGCACAACCGGCGATTCGTTTTCAGACCCTACCGGGCGAACGATTTGGTAAGATTGGTCCGCCGAGCCGGGGCGGACCCGTTCCGGCGCCAGCCACCGGACACGTCCGGCATCGGGTCTGACGGGATCGCTTTTGATCAATAGGGGGAATTGATGGGACGGGGCCTGCTGAAAATCACCGCCGTGTCGGCCTTGGCCACCGTTGCCGTCATCGCGGCACTGTTCTTGTTCGCGGACCGGTCCGTGGACCTGGTCGCCCACGGTTTGAAAAAAAGCTTCTGGTACGAGGCCGGCCAAACCATAAGCCTGCTGGCCAACCACATGCTGTTCAACACCCTGCTGTTCATCGGTCTGGTCCTGGCGGGCATCGTCGCCTTGGGCCGCGGCCTGTCTCCTTGGGTCCGCTCTTTGCTCTTTGTCTGCCTGGCCGTGGCCACGGCCATGATCGTGGGTGATGGCCTCAAGTGGTTTTTCGGCCGGTATCGCCCCGAAATTCTCTTTGAGCAGGGCCAATATGGATTCTCCTTTTTTGGGCAGGTGGACAGCCAACATTCCTTTCCCTCGGGCCATACCCTGCGCATCTTCTCGGCCATGACCGCGATGTCGCTGCTCTGGCCCCGGGCCAGGATTCCCTTGCTGGGGGTGGCGGTCCTGGTGGGTGTCAGCCGGGTGGTGGTCACCCGGCATTTTCCGAGCGACGTGGTCGCCGGGGCCTTTATCGGTGTTTTCTGCGCCCTCTGGGTCTGGCGGATCATGCGGGTTAAAACAACGTGAATTCTAGCCCTATCCAAAGGCCTTGATCGGCGGGTCAGGCCGCCCGGCGACCGATGTTTTTCCGAATTCAGCGCTAAGTGTTAGTGGCGGTTGGTCCCGCCCCCTCATCACAAAAGGGGGCGGGGCCAGCCGCCGTCCCGGACGACCATTCGACCCTTTTCTTCGTTATCGAAAGGGGATGGACATGGCCGGCCTGAGGGTGTTGCTCACCGGCCCGCCGCGCTCGGGCAAAACGACCCTGATCGAGCGGATCGTCCGCCGCCTGGACCGGCCCGTGGCCGGGTTCTTCACCCGCGAGATCAGGGAGCACGGCCGACGCGTCGGCTTCTCGATCATCACCCTCACCGGCCAAGAGGGCGTCCTGGCCCATGTCTACCACCAGTCCAGACACAAGGTCGGCCGGTACGGGGTCAACCTGGCCGATCTGGATCGGATCGCCGTGCCTTCAGTTCAACCCGATGATCGGGCGGCCCTGGTCATCGTCGACGAGATCGGCCGGATGGAGTGTCTTTCAGAAAAATTCCGCCTGGCGGTGATCGATCTATTGGACTCGGACCACGACGTGCTGGGTTCGATCGCCCAGGGGGGCGGGCCGTTCATTCAAGGACTGAAAGCCCGGGCCGACGTGGAGTTGATCGCCGTCACCCCGGCCAATCGGGACGAACTGGTCGGTCTGGCCGACGGATTTGATTGATCGACGGCCTGAAAAAACGCCCGGCCCGGGGGCCGAACTTGACCTTTGGCCGCCGGGGAATAATAATGTTTATTTAACGAGAGGACTTCCAGGGGACCGACCCGAGGCCTCACCAGGTGCGAGTTGCTGATACTTACCCGCAAAATCGGCGAGTCGATCATGGTCGGCGATGACGTCAAGGTCAGCGTCGTCGAGATCAAGGGGCGCCACGTCCGTCTCGGAATCGACGCGCCACAGGCCATGGCCATCCACCGCCAAGAGGTCTTTGAGAAGATCCAGCAGGCCAACCTGGCCGCGGCCGCGGCCAACGCCCAGGACCTCGATCAGGTGGCGGCGTTGCTGGGAGCCGGTCGGGGGAATCCTCCGACGGATACGGAGGTAAGGTGACGAGATGAGCACGTTGACCGTCAACACCTCCCGCTTCGGCGACGTCCAGGTGGACGCGGACAAGGTCATCACCCTGCCCCGAGGGATCATCGGCTTCCCGGACGACAAACAGTACGTCTTCATCAAGCATCAGCCCGATTCTCCGCTGTTCTGGCTGCAGTCGGTGACCGATCCCGGGCTGGCCTTCGTGGTCGTCATGCCGGCCCTGTTCAAGGCGGACTACCAGGTTCCGGTCGGCCCGCCCCTGTTGGAATTACTGGACGCCGCCGGCCCGGCCGAAATCCAGGTCTACGTCCTGGTGACCGTGCCGCCCGGCCGCCCGGAAAAGATGACGGCCAACCTCAAGGGTCCGCTCCTGATCAACCCCACTTCCCGCCTGGGCCAGCAGGTCGTCCTGGATGACCCCGCTTTTCCGGTCAAGTACCCCCTGGTCCAGGGGGCCGAGACATAGGTCCCTTGCCCGGGCCGCCCTTTGGCCCGGACCGGTCGATGACCTCCGAGAACGCGCTTCATCGTCGCCCCACAAAAAGTCGACCAGGGCCGTCACCATCACCGACGGCCATTGACTCTCCGGCGGCGCTATTTTAACATCAGGCGGGGCGAGTCCCATCAAGAGCCTGCTATCGATCGGGCAACTCTTCGGTCGGACCCGGCCTCCGGATGATTAGCCGGCAAGGCCGTTATTTCCAAGTCAGGGGGAAAACGTGACCAGCAACCGCACCTCGAAAATCATGTTCGGCCTGGCCGCCGTGGCGGCCCTCTTGCTTGTGGCCACGCCCGCCTTGGCCAAACACCCCATCTTCAACGCCTGCCGGCGCGGACAGGTGGGCCGGGTCAAGTCCATCCTGAAACGAAATCCCCAGGCCATCAACCTGCGCTGGGGCGAGGGGCAATTCACGCCCCTGCACGTCGCCGCCCGTTACGGCCGGGTCAAGGTGGCCGCCCTGCTCATCCAAAAGGGGGCCAACATCGAGGCCAAGACCGGCGAGGGCGAGGCCTGGACGCCGCTCCACTACGCCGCCGCCGACGGCCGGACCAAGATGGTCGCCTTTCTGCTCCAAAAAGGCGCCAACATCCACGCCCGGGGCGTGATGTACGGCAACACCCCGCTCCACGCCGCGGCCCAGTCCGGACAGGTGGCCGTGGTCAAGCTGCTGCTGGCCAAGGGGGCCGACAAGAACGCCAGGAACCGCAAGGGCCTGACCCCGGCCGACCTGGCCCGGCGCAATTGTCAGGCCCGGACCAAGGCCCCGTGCCAGGCGGCGGTACGCGTTCTGGGCCAGTGATTGGGGGGCGGTCAGGACCGGCTGGCGAGGCGGGACTGATTGTTCGAAGACCTAATTCCGCGGCACGCGGTATTTGACCCAGGCCCCGGTGCGGAGTTGGGTGATCCTGACCATCCTTTGGGCCCTGTCGCGCGGGAACTACGTCACCCGGTCGCCCCGGCGGGCGTCCTCGAGGCCGCGACGAAGCCCTTCTTGCCTGGTCATTTTCGCCTCGGCGTCAATCCCACCCCTCTTGCGCGTTCCCCACGGTCAAGACGGCGCTGACCCGGGCCAGGCGAGTGGGGCCTAAGGTGACGTAGGTGTTGGCAAAGGCCAGCCGGGCCCCCACCTTCTGGACGTCCACCCTGGCCTCGATCCAGTCCCCCAGGTTGGCCGCGCCGGCGAAGTCGGCCGACAGGCTGGCGGTCAGGACCGGAACGAACGGCTGCCGGCCAAAGGCCGTGGCAAACCCCAGGGCCACGTCCGCCAGGAGCAGAATCAGGGCCCCATGGGCGATGCCCCGCCGGTTGGTGTGTTTTTTTTCGACGCGCAGCCCGAAGGTCATGCCCCGCTCGTCGCGCCGAAGGTAGACCGGCCCGGCGTGGTGAATGTAGGGGCTGTCCCAATCCAGGGGCTCGAAACCGGATGGGATGTCGCTCATGTTCGTCTTTCCTCCCTGGTCCCGATCAAACTCGCGGCCTCGGCCCGCCCTCAGGCCCGCTTAAAGCGCGGCGGACGCCTCTCGGCCGTGGCCCGAACGCCCTCCTTGAAATCCTCGGTCCGGCTGAGCCACTGCTGCTCCCGGAGTTCCCGATCGGTCGCCTCTTGCACCCGCTCGGCCAGGCCCCGGCGCAGGGTGGCCCTGGTCGAGACCACGGCCAAAGGCGCCGAGGCGGCGATTTCCCTGGCCAGATCGATGGCCGCCCGGCGGACCTCCCGGCGCGGGGCCAAGACATCGGCCAGGCCGATCCGGACCGCCTCCTCGCCGCCGACCCGCCGCCCGGTGTAGAACATCCAATCGGCCCGGGCCGGGCCGACGAGTCGGGGCAGGGTGTGGGTCGTGCCAAAGCCGGGATGCAGCCCCAGGCGGCAGAAATTGGCGCTGAAATAGGCCTCCGCGCAGGTGACCCGCAGGTCGGGCACCAGGGCCAGGCCCAGGCCGCCGCCCACGGCCGCGCCGTGAACGGCCCCCACGATCGGCTTCTGGGCCTCAAAGAGCCTGACCGCCTCTTGGTAGATAACGCCCGCCCCTTCCTGGATCAGGACGCCCGGCTCACCCATGGCCGCCAGATTGGCCCCCGCGCAAAACGACTTGACGGCCGAGGCCAGGACCACCGCCCGGCAGTCGTCTTCCCGGTCCAAAGCCTCGAGCGCGTCGGCCAGGGACCGGACCAGGTCCACGTCCAGGAAGTTGTGCGGAGGGCGGTTCATCTCGACCACGGCCACGCCCTGGTCCAGGTCCACGGTCAGGCTGGGATATTCTCTGGTCATCGTCCGGTCTCCTGGATTTTTCAGATATGGGGCCAGAGACATAGATTCTCGGCATCGACCCCGATATCCTGCCCAATTGCGGGCCAAAACACAAGCCCACGAACCAACGGAAATTGACCGACAACAGCCGCCCCAGGATCAAATTCCTTTATTGACAAACACCCTGCGGCAAGGCGATAATACCATAACACTTGAAAATAGCGATTGCGCGACAACGGGTGAGCTGGAAACAGCGCTCCATCGGCGCGGGTCCTGCTGGGTTCATCCTGGCCCTCACTCAGGTCTTCAACCCTCTGCACAATCACACCCTAGACCAAATTGGCCGCGGCCGCCAAGTCGGCGGCAGAACCATTCGATGAAAACGATCGATTATCTGATTTCAGGGCCCGGGGGGAGTTCCATGACCGAACAAGGCTATCGGCGTCGGCTGTCCGCCCTGCTCAGCGCGGACGTGGAGGGCTACAGCCTACTCATGAGGGACGACGAGGAGGCGACCATCCGGACCCTGACCACCTACCGGGCGGCCATCACCAACCTCGTCCAGCAGTACCGAGGCCGGGTGGTCGACTCCCCGGGCGACAACCTCCTGGCCGAGTTCACCAGCGTGGTCGACGCGGTCAACGGCGCGGTCGAGATCCAGCGGGAGATCGCCGAGCGGAACCTGGAGTTGCCCGAGAACCGGCGGATGAAGTGGCGGATCGGGGTCAACCTGGGCGACGTCATCGAAGACGGCGAACGGATCTACGGTGACGGGGTCAACATCGCGGCCCGGATGGAAAGCCTGGCCGAGGGCGGCGGGATATGTTTGTCAGGCACGGTCTACGCCGCCATCGAGGACAAGGTGGGTCTGGAGTACGAGTACCTGGGCGAGCAGGCGGTCAAGAACACCGCCAAACCGATTCGGGCCTACCGGGTGCTGTCGTACCCGGGCGCCGCCGCGCACCGGGTCGTCAGGGCCAAGAAGGCCGAAGGCAAGAAGTGGCGCACGATGGCCTTGATCGCGGCGGCCGTGGTGATCGGGGCCGGGGCGGTGGCGGTCCTGCAATACTCCTTCCGTTCGTCACCGACCAAACCGGCCGCCATGAAGGCCAAGGCGTTACCGCTGCCGGACAAGCCGTCGATCGCCGTCCTGCCCTTTGTTAATATGAGTGGTGATCCCAAGCAGGACTTTTTCAGCGACGGTTTCGCCGACGAGATCATCTACGCCCTGTCACGGGTGCCCGGACTGTTCGTGATCGCGCGGCACTCGTCCTTCACCTACAAGGGCAAAAACGTGAAGGTCCGGCAGGTGGGGCGGGAGCTGGGGGTGCGTTATGTCCTGGAGGGCAGTGTTCGCCGGGCGGGGGACAAAGTGCGGATCACGGCCCAGCTCATCGACGCCCAGACGGGACATCACCTCTGGGCGGCCAGCTATGACCGCAAATTGAAGGACATCTTCGCCCTCCAGGACGAGATCACCCTCAAGATTATCAGCGCCATCGGGGCCAAGCTGACCAGGGGTGAGCGGGCCCGCATGTTGGCCAAAGGGACGGCCAATGTCGAGGCTTGTCTGGCCGTGATGAAAGGATTTGAGTATTGGCACCGGTCCACGGTAGAGGCCAACATTCAAGCCCGCGAACAGGCCCGGCGGGCCATTGCCCTTGACCCGAAGTACCCGGCCGCATACTGTCTCCTGGGCCAGACCCACTTCATGGACGTGTGGTTGGGATCTTCCAAATCTCCACGTAAATCCTACCAAAAGGCCCTTGAATCCTACCAAAAAGTGCTCGCCATTGATAAGTACCATCCCATGGCCCATGGCCTGGTGGCCTTTGCATATGGTTTGCAAAGGCGCTACCAAAAGGCCCTTGTCCAGGCGGAGCGGGCCGTGGCCCTGAATCCCGGTAGTGCGGCCAGTTATTTGAGTAAGGGCATAATACTTCTATACGTGGGCCGGTATGAGGAAGCCATTCAGGCGACGAGGAAGGCCATTCGCCTCAATCCCAAAGGCCCGGGATACTATTTCCTATTCTTGGGCAGTGCCTATCGTGGCGCGGGCCAATACGACAAGGCGATCGCCGCCTATAACCAAGCTCACGCCCTGATCCCCCAGAATCTGCCCGTACACACCGGCCTGGCCGCCTGTTATTGGCGAACGGGCCGCAAAAAAAAGGCCCGGGCGGTGGCGGCTGAAATCCTCACGCTGAACCCAAGGTTCACCGTGGAATGGTATTCGAAGACACTTCCCTGGAAAGATCAAGCTGCGGTGAAACGCCATATCAACGCCCTGCGCCAGGCGGGGCTGAAGTGAGGTCAGAGCCGAGGCCGGGCATCGGCCAACCGGCGCCATGAGGGCCGGCCTTGCCTTTGTCACGCCAGCCCCTTTCCTGCAAACACAAAGGCCGGGGCCCTCGGGGTCCCGGCCTGGTTGGCGGCACGGCTCAGACGAGCCGGCTCGTTCAGGGAAGCTGATAATTCCCCTTGTTGAGGTGGTACCCCTGGAAGGTCCCTCTGGCCGCGGGCCGGGTGTTCACCCTCAGGAACGTCCCCTGGCCGGTCATGCCGACGAATTTGCCGGTTCCGCCCACAATGGTCCATTTCCCGTTGGCCGGGCCGCCCTTGCCGACGGCTGAGATTTTCACGATGATCTTGTCGCCGTCAGGGCGGGTGTAGACGCAGGTGCCTGAACTCTCGTAGGTGCGTTTCTTCCAGTTCGTCCAATACAAGGTGCCCAGGCAGTGACAGCTGGAGTGAAAGAACGGGCTGGTTTTCGGGCCAATACCCGTGAGGCCGAACACCTTGTAAATCCAATGGACATGTGCTTTCCCTACGACAATCGCCTTATACGTGCCGGAGAAGTATAAAATCCTGGCGGCCGAGCCCTGCTTGGCCACCTTGGCCCCAGCCCCCAGGACTGGCAGGGCGACCAGGCCCACCAGGGCGACGGCCGGCACCAGGGGCAGCAATACCCTCTTCATGACTCCCCCTCCTTGTTTTCCCTCTCGAAATTTTTTGGTCCATGACCGGATAAGTCAGTAGACAGGTTAATGACCGTTCCGCCTCCAAGGGTTGGGCGAAAAACCCCTGGAGGCCGGGCGTCGGCATTTTGGCGGGATATCTCGCCATGATCGACTCCAATGCGGAATACGGGAAGACACGGGACACCTTCCCGGACGAAAAACATGAAATTGTGCGGCGGGATCAGAAGCGGTGGTCCTGGTCGAGGAAGAGCAGTCCGTTCTCGAACCGAGACGGGAAGGGGTTCCACGACTGCGGGCAACGAATTCGAGGAAGTGCACTTAGATAACACCATATTATTGGCTAAGACACCAACCTTTTTTCTTCAGAACGGCCATTCAACGACAAATGGCACATCACCCCGTCAGGGGAACAGATCAGCCTGGCCGGTGGTCCTAATACGGGTTTTAGCGACGCGCCCCCTGGTCCGGTTCCGCGGAGAATGGTCCATCAAATTTGGCACTTAAATTGCTCGGTTAGCCCCCAAACACGGCCGAGTGTCCCTGGATGGAGCCCGGAGTGCAGACCACCTCCCAGCGGAAAGGACGACCCATGACACCCTGGTCCCCGGAAATGGTGATACACCACAATATGTTGGGGCATACACGCCTGGACCGCACCTTCCCTGAGGCCCCCTGGCTGGCCCCCTGGACCACCCGTCAAACCGGCCCCCCGTCAGAGGGCCGGCCGGACGTTCTGGATCCCTGGCGGGTGGATAGGCAAAAAATTCCGGCCGATAAATCAACCTCGCCAACCGGCCTTTATCTCTAATGATGCGCTCGCCGTCTGCCGATGACGCTCTTGCCACCACCATCACCCGTTAGGCGCTGACGAGGAACAGGGCATGAATCCGTTTTTCCCGGCCGCCAAGGTCGACGACCAGCCGCCGGCGCAAATCGAGCCGGCCCGCCCCAACGTGGTGGCGGCCATCGTCGCCCGCAGCCAGTCGCCCGACGTGCCCCGGCAACTCCTGGGGGGCCGGAGCCTGATCGCCATCCAAGGAAAAACCGTCCTGGAGTGGATCGTCAGCCGCCTGCGCCACTCGAAGCGGCTCCGCAATATCCTGGTGGCCACCACCACCGATCCGGCCGACAAGGAAATCATCCGCGAGGCCGAACGCCTGGGCGTGGACTGGTGCGTCGGGTCGGTGGATTTCGTGCTGGAACGCCTGCTCGAGGCGGCCGACCAGGAGGGGGCCGAGCACGTCGTTCGGGTCAACGGCAACTTCCCCCTGGTCGACATGGCGGCCATGGACGGGCTGATCGGCCTCCACCTGGCCAATCGGGCCGATTTTTCCTACAACTCCCACTACCACGGCCTGGCCTACGGCATGGGCGTCGAGGTCTTTTCCCGAAAATCCCTGGACCGGGTCAGGGACCTGAATCTGACCTTCGAGCAGCGGCTGATCGGCGGCCTGTTCATGAACCAGAACCCGGAGCTGTTCCGGATCCTGGCCGCGCCGGCCGACATCCCGGCCCCCCGGCTCCGGGTCAGCGTCGATTACCAGCCCGATATCGACCTGGTGTCCGAGATCCTGGCCCAGGACCCCGAGGCCGACCATCAGAAGGTGGTCGATTTCCTCGAGGCCCGGCCCGAGTTGGTCCGCTCCCAGCAGATCACCACCGCCGAGGAGGTGGGCCTCGAAAAGATCCTGCTCTTCCCGGACAAGGTCGAGAGCATGAAGCGCAACAACTGCGTCACCGTGGACGAGACCTACCCCGTCAGCGTCGAGTTGTCCCTGACCAACCGCTGCAACCTGCAATGCGTCTGGTGCTCGGACGCCGACCTCCGGGACCGGCGCCACGGCGAGATGGACCAAGAGACCCTGTTCCGTCTGTTGATCGATCTCAAGACCGGCGGCACGCGAGGGATCACCATCGAGGGCGGCGGCGAGCCGACCATTCACCGGCACTTCCTGGACGTGGTCGACCGGGCCCGGGAACTGGGCCTGCACCTGGGGCTGATCAGCAACGGCTTTTTCATCCCCTACGCCCACCGGGTCCGGGACTTCGACTGGGTCCGCATCAGCCTGGACGCGGCCACGCCCGAGCAGTACCTCCGAACCAAGGGCGTGGACGGCTTTAAGCGGGTCGTCGACAATCTGATGACCCTGGTGGACGAGAAAAACGGCGCCACCCTGGGCGTGGGTTACGTGGTCTGCAAGGAGAACGACGACCCGGTCGAGCTGGAAAAACTGGTCCGGATGCTCCGCAAGATCAGGGTCGGCTACATCCATTTCCGGCCGGTGGTCGACCACCCGGCCATGG
>JAHJDS010000551.1 GCA_018812395.1 Pseudomonadota bacterium | reverse complement strand
GGTCGGCGACGCCGTCGATTTCTGGCGGGTCCTGCGCCTGGAACCGCCGCGCCGGCTGATTCTGCTGGCCGAAATGAAACTCCCCGGCGAGGCGGTCCTGGAGTTCAGGCTCGAACCCGCGGACGGCCGGGGCATTGACCTGGTGATGGTCGGCCGGTTTCTGCCCCGCGGCCTGTGGGGCATCGTCTACTGGTACGCCCTGATGCCGGTCCACGACTTCATCCACGGCCGCCTCTGCCGGGACATCGCCCAAGACACGGGCCGGACCGTCCTCGCTCCCCCGCGCAAGTTCACCCCCACCCTGGGCCCGACCTGCCAGCCGCCCCCCGCGCCCTGACCCCGGCCCCTCGCCCTTTTTTCAATGGACGACCGGCATGGTTTGACCCGGCCGCGGTCTGTGCTAGCATGGGAGAACTCTTGACCGGCCCGAGACCGATCGACGACGCGCGCCAAAGCGACGGCATCATCCACCGTGGCCCGGAAGAAACGCGACCGGAGTTCTAGCCGACCGTGACCCGCGACCTGTTGACTCCTTTTGACGAGGCTCTTGCCAAAAACCAGGAGCGGCTGCGGGCCCTCAGCGCCCAAGGCCGTCGGATCGTCGGCTACTTCTGCACCTACACCCCGGTCGAGGTCATCCACGCCGCCGGGTTCATTCCGGTCCGGATCCTGGGCCAAAGCGGCCCGGTGACCCGGGCCGACACCCTGACGCCCAACTTCCTCTGTCCCTACCTGCGGCGGGCCCTGGACCGGGCCCTGGCCGGGGAATACGACTACCTGTCCGGGCTGGTCCAGGGCTACACCTGCGACGCGGCCTGCGGGATGACGGGCGTCTGGCGGGAGACCTGGCCCGGCCGGTTCTATCACACCCTCCCCCTGCCCTATAACCACGGTCCGGACGGACGCCGGTTCCTGGCCGGCGCCCTGGACGATTTGGTCGCCAAACTGGACCAGGCCGGGGGCGAGTTCAGTGACGAGCGGCTGGCGGACTCGATCGAGCTTTATGGGGAAATCCGGCGCCTGACCCTGGGGCTCGACCAGGCCCGGCAAAGCGGCCAATCGCGCCTGTCGGCCGCTGACTGGCTGGTGGTCAACCTGGCCGGCCAGGTCCAGCCGCCGGAAGACCATCTGAATATGCTCCGTGATCTGGTCGCGGCCGACGGGCCGGCCGAAGGGCCACCCGGCGTCCCGGTCCTGGTCTCGGGCAGCCTGATCGAGGAGCCGCGGGTCATGGACCTGATCGAGTCGGCCGGGGGCCGGGTGGTGGCCGACGACCTGTGCACCGGCTCCCGAGCGCTCAGTCCGCCGGCCGGCGCCGGCGACTCGCCTCTGGAGTCCCTGATCGATCGCTACCTGAACCGCGCCCCCTGCCCGGCCCGGTCCCGGGCCGAGGACCGGCTGGCCCCGCTCCTGGAAACGATCAAGGCCTCGGGGGCCCGCGGCGCCCTCTTCGTCTTCCAGAAGTTCTGCACCCCCCACCTGGCCGACCATCCGACCCTGGCCCAGGGGCTCAAAGAGGCCGGTTGTCCCAGCCTGGCCCTCGAACTGGAAGAGACCGGACCCAGCGAGGGTCAACTCCGCACCAGGCTCCAGGCCTTCTTCGAGATGCTCGACTGATGGAAAAGACCAGGAAGTCCAAGAAGAGGCTCAAGGCGGCCAAGGAACTCAACCAGGTGGTCATGGACTACTACCTGGAGTGCGTCCAGGCCAAGGCGGCCGGCCGGCCGGTGGGCTGGATGCCGCCCATGAACGGGGCCATCGAGATCTTCTACGCCCTGGATCTTCAACCGGTTTTTCCGGAGAACTGGTCGCCGGTCTGCGCCGCCTTCGGTCTGGCTCAAAAAAATTTCGAGGCGGCCCACGCCTTGGGCTACTCCCGCGACCTGTGCGGGTATCTCCGCAACATCCTGGGCTACGTCCACGGCCCGATGACCGAGCCGGGCACCCCCTTAGGCGGCCTGCCGGCGCCGGACATCCTGCTCTCGCCCGGCGGGGGCTGCGTGCCGGTGATGAAGATCTTCCACGGCCTGGAGCGGCGTTTTCCCCAAGCGGCCGTGTTCCGGGCCGACCTCCCCCAGGTGCCGGTCGAGGACATCGAGCCCTGGCACGTCGAGTACGCGGTGGGCGAGATCAAGAGGCTGATTTCCTGGCTGGAGCGAACCACCGGCCGCCGGCTGGACCACGACCGCCTGGTCGAGGCGGTCCGGCTCTCGGACGAGGCCTGCCGGCTGTGGGACGAGATCATGACCTACCGGCGTTTTTCGCCCACCCCTTTCAGCGCGGCCGAGATCGGCATCATGTTCGTCATGGTCACCCGCCAGGGGACCAGGATCGCCGTCGATTTTTTGGAAAAGGTCCTGGCCGAGGTCAAGGAGCGGGCCGCGGCCGGCATGGGCGTAGTCGAGGAAGAGAAGGTCCGGCTGTTCTGGGACAACATTCCGCTGTGGTACAACATGGGCCTGTTCAACTACTTCGAGCCGGCCGGCGGGGTGGTGGTGGCCGAGACCTACTCGGCCGCCTGGTCGCTGCGGCTCGACCCCGAGCGGCCCCTCGAGGCCCTGGCCCTCAAGAGCCTCAAGTCCTACCCCCTGGTCTCCTGCGTGTCCATCAAAACCAGGATGGACATGGTCCTGCGGGCCTGCCGGGACTACCATATCGACGGGGCCGTGCTCCACCGCAACAAGTCCTGCGTGCCCATCACCCTGGGCCAGATGAACATCAAGGCGGCCCTGGAAGAAACCTTGGGC
>JAHJDS010000550.1 GCA_018812395.1 Pseudomonadota bacterium | reverse complement strand
CCTGCCTGGTTGTGGCCCGGCCGTCACTGGGGACGATCAACCACACCCTGCTGACTCTGTACACCCTGGCCTCGTTCGGGGTCACCCGCCCCGGCTTCGTGTTCAGCGGACCTGACCAGGACGAGGCTGAAAACGCCGCCCTGATCGCCCGGTTCAGCGGCGTGCCCTTCCAGGGAGGCCTGCCCCGGGTGCCGGGTCTGGACGTGGACCGGGGCGCGCCGGGCCGGCTGGCCGAGTTCGCCGCAACTCTGAACGTGAACGCCATCCTGGCCCGGAGCCACGAGCCGATCAAATCCTGAAATCTATCGAGGGGCTCATCTCGATGGGGTCCCGGGCCGACAGCCCGGCCGGCGGTGGACCAGCTCGGTGATGGGCACCAGCCTAACGTTGCGGCGCAGGTAATCCCGATAAACCTTGAGCACGGCGTAGGTCGCCGGGTGGGGGTGGCCGATGGCGATCGCCTCCCCCCGGCGGCGGGCCTCGGCCACCAGTTTGATGAGCTGCATGGCCACGTACCGGCTGTCCGGATGGTGGTCGATGAAGACCGTCCGGACCGCGGTCCGGAGGCACATTCGTCGGGCCAAGTGAAAGCCCACGGAGGCGCCGGAGGTCCAGGAGTCCACGAAGAACAGGCCCCGGTGGCGCAGTTCCCGGAGGACGATCTTCATCTTGGCCCGCTTCCGGGTGAAGAGCGAACCCATGTGGTTGTTGACGCCCACGGCGTGCGGCACCCGGGCCAGGGCCCGGCGGATGAGCTTGACCAGCGTCTTGTCGTCCATATTCGCCTTGAGCGACCCGGGACCCGGATCGGCGCCCGACCGGGACCGGGGCTGCATGGGCAGGTGGACCATGACCACCTTGCCCCGGGCGTGGGCCCGCCGGGCCAACCGGACCCCGTAGCGGGTGTAGGGCAGCACCGACACGGCGAGCGGCAGGTCCAGGTCGACCAGGTCCCGGCCCAGACGCCACAGATAACCCACGTCGTCGATGATGATGGCCACCTTGGGCCTTTTCCCGGCGGGGCCGCCCAGGGGCCGGGTCGTCCCGGGGGTGGTCGCCTTGGTCGGCCCGGATCGCGGTCCCGGGGCGGGACGGGCGGCCATGTGGAAAGAGATACGATGGGTCAAACGGCGGCGCAGGTAGATGCGAGCCACGATCTTGTCGGGCCCGACGGCCTTGAAGCTGGCGGTCAGGCCGGGCGTTTTCAGTCGTCTCCGGAACCGGGCCTCGACGACTTTCGGGTTCACCCCCGACCGCAGACGGACCGTCATCCGGATCGGGCCGGGACCTGCATCGAGACGGTAGTGGATGTCGTCGTGGCCCGCCCCGCTGTCCAGGAGGGCCTGGTACAGGGCCACCTCCAGGCGGGACCGGACCTTTCCTCCGGGCGAGGAGGTCGGTTCCTCATACAGGGGCGGTCGGTACTCGGCCCGACGGCCCGGGGGCGGCGACGGTTTGGAGGCGCCAGGCGGCATGGTCCGGCGGCGGGGCGCGTAAATTTCCCACAACAGGAAAAAGACGCCCACCGCGACGATCACCGCCGCGCCGACCACGGACAGTCGAAACCAGGTCCGGGAGGTCAAGCCGGCCGGTTTTTTCCGGGCCTTGGTTCGGGCCGAGGACTTGGCCCGGGCCGAAGGGCGTTTGTTTGTCCGTTTGGCCGGGGTCTTGGGCTTGGCCGAGGGACGGGATTTAGACGAACGGGATCGCCCCCCTCGCTTGGGGGACGACCCCGACTTGGTTGATCCCTTTTTCGACCGGCCGCCTTTTTTGTCGGCCACCGGGCCGCCCTTACTTGGGGGTCTTGGCCGGGACGATCCGGCGGGCCCCGATCAGGTAGCGGCGATAGTTGGCCCAGTGTTTGAGGATATGGATGGCCATCCGAAGTTGGTTGTCGTCCTTGATCCTCTTCCGGGACATGTGGAGCTGGGCCTTGCCCCCCCGGACGCTGAGCGTTCGGGGGCTGCGGGTGGTGGTCCCGGCCACCTGCTTGGGCCGCTTGAAGGCCAGTTTGACGTCCGGCTTGAGGCCCTTGTGGTGGATGGTCCGACCCGCGGGCGTGTAGTACAGGGCGGTGGTCAGCCGCAGACCGGCCCGATTGGTCAGGGGGATGATGGTCTGGACCGAGCCCTTGCCGAAGGTGTGGGTCCCCAGCAAAATAGCCCGGTGGTGGTCCTGCAGGGCCCCGGCGACGATCTCGGAGGCCGAGGCGCTGCCGCCGTTGATGAGCACGACCATGTGGAACCGGCCGTTCCCGGGGTGGGGCCGGGCGGTGAAGGTCATGTTCTGGGAGGGGATGCGGCCCTTGGTGTAAACGATGATCCCCGAGGTCAGAAACTGGTCGGCCACGCTGACGGCCTGGTTGAGCAGGCCGCCGGGGTTGTTCCGGAGATCGAGGATGAGGCCGGTCAGCCGGGTGCGGGACTTCAGGACCTTGAGGGCCTGGCGCAGGTCGGCCGTGGTCCGGCTCTGGAAGGTCGAGACGCGGATGTAGCCGAGGCCGGGCGAGATGAGGTGATACTTCACCGACTGGATGGCGATGGTGTCCCGGACGACCTTGATGGTCAGGAGCTTACTGGCCCCCTTGCGGAGGATGGTCAGCACCACGGGCGTGCCCCGTGGCCCCCGAATGGCCCGCACCGCGTCCATGAGGGTCATGTTCTTGGTGGTTTTCCCGTCGACCTTGATGATCCGGTCGCCGGCCTGGACCCCGGCCTTGTAGGCCGGGGTGCCCTCGATGGGGGCGACCACGGTCAGGATGCCCTTGCGGATGGTGATTTCGATG
>JAHJDS010000549.1 GCA_018812395.1 Pseudomonadota bacterium | reverse complement strand
GATTTTTTGGGAGGGCGGCTTGTTGTGCCAGCCCAGGAGCAGCACGTCGGCTTGATCCAACGACAGGGCGCGCAGTCCTTTTTGGAGGAAAAACTCCATCAGCCTGCGCGAGCGGGAATAACTCTGCAGCACGATCACCAGGTCGTCCCGCTTCCCCTGGCCGCAGATGTTACGGATCGCCTGGCGCATGCCCTTTTTTCGGAGCGAGCCCCAGTAGAAGTAGTTGCAGCCTCGATCGAAGGCCTCCTCGTAGCCTTGGGCCGGGGCGCCGAAGCTGGCGGCCAGCCCCAGCCGTCCCACCTCGAGCCCGGTCCGGCCCAGGATCCGGGGTGTCGTAAAGTCCATTACAACTCCTTCCGGTAAAACTAGACCGTCACCTGATCGACCACCCCGACGATGACCGAGTGGACCGGGGCCTCTTCTAGGCCGAACACCAGCCGCGCGCCCGAGCCCTCTCGATTGACCAGCACCGTGTCTTCTTTCCCGGCCTGGACGAAATCCACGGCCAGAAATGACGGCCCCGCGTCCTGGCCCTCCGGCTCGATGGGCTGGACGACCAACACCTTGCGGCCGTCATAGACCGGATGATGGGCCGAGGCCACGACCGACCCCAGCACCCGGCACAAAATCATACGTCCACCTCGTCGACGATGCCCACGATGCCGGCGTCCACAAGTACGAAAAATTTGGCCAAGGCCATGGCCCCCTCACGGCCCATGACCCAGTAGACCAGATCGCCCGGCCCGGCCTGGACCGCGTCCACGGCCACCTCGTAGGTGCCTTTGGGCTCGAGTTTTTCATCCACCGGCTCGATGATCAGCAGTTTCACGCCCTGCAGATCATCGGAACGTCTCGTCGCCACGACCGAGCCTCGCACCCGGGCCAGTTCCATAAAAAAAACTCCTACAGCACCCGCCTGACCCGGAAGCTCAGCCAGTCCAGGTCAGGATGAGGCCGGGGGATGATCACCTGGTTGCAGAGCATTCCTCGCCCGCGAATGGCCTCTTGCCCGGCGTTCAGGGAGGCCTCGACCTCGGTCTGCTCGCCGGTCAAGGTAAAGAATCCCTTGCCGCCCAGGCCCCGGGCCAGGCGAATCTCCATGAGCTGAACGTCGGCCGCCTTGACCGCCGCGTCCGCGGCCAGGACGCAACTGGCGACGGAAAAGGTCTCGATCACCCCTAGGGCGTCGACTCGTTCGACCACGGCCGTCCCCAATACCGCCGGAATGACCTGGTCGTGCACCTGGGCTAAAAACAGGTCGTCCACGACGTGATGGCCGCCGGCCTCGATCCCGGCCTGATATGAATGCTCGACCGGGCCGACCAGGCCCGAAAACAACAGCACGAATTTCCCGGAGCAGATCGGCGCCGACTCGAGGATCCGGACCTGGGCCTTCTTGGCCACGGCGTCGGTGATGACCATCCCCTGGGCGATGGACAACGACTCGATCAGGCCCAGGGCCACGTCGTCACTCATGCCGCCACCTCCACCGCCTCGGCGCTGACGGCCGTCACCCGGCCGTTGATCGAGGCGTGCACCCGCGCCCCCAAAGCCCCCCGAGGAATCTCGCCCACCACCTGACCGGCCTCGACCTGGTCCCCGATCCGGACCACGGGCGCGGCCGGCGCGCCCAGGTGCTGGCGCATCAGGAGGCGCACCCGGTCCACCTCCAGCGGCCGCTCTTGCCGACCGATGTCCTGCTTGGCCACCGCACTCAGGCCCAGCCGCCGGATTAAATCATTGACCAACACCCGCGGTGTTTCAGGCCGGGGCAAAGGCGCCTGTTGGGCGGCCCTCAGACCCAGGCCACCCGCCGCCATCTCGGCCTTGAGGGCGACGTTGATCGAGGCCGGGTACAAAAAAAGCGGGCAGGCGTACAGCTCGCACAAGTTACAGCCCGAACACAGCCAGGCCGAGCGGTAGAGCCCGTCGAACTCGGGGGGCCGGAGCGAATAACCGACCGCCCGCAGGATCTCGTCCGGACGAAGCTGGTGGCCCAGTCCGAAACGGGGACAAAGGTCGGTGCACCGCCGGCAGAGATCACAGGCGGTGCGGGTGCGGGCCAGACGCTCGGCGAGCGGCATGGTCCGCATCACGGCCAGGGGATGAGTCGCCGGCAGGACGATCAGCCCCGAGGTCGTCTTGGTCACCGGCTCGTCAAGAGTGTCCACCACCCGGCCCATCATCGGCCCGCCGGCGATAATGACCGGGTCGGCGCAGGTCGGCCCGCCCACGGCGGCCAGGACGTCGAAGGCCAAGGCCCCCACGGGCACGGTCATGGTCTGGGTTTTTCGGACAAAGCCGGTCACGGTCAGGCGCCGCTCGGTGACCGGTTTACCCAGCCGGGCCTGGTGCAGGTTGAACAACGAACCCACGTTGTGGACGACCACGCCCACCGAGATGGGAATGCCCATGGCCGGGACCCGGCGGCCGGTGACCTCGGGGACCAGGACGAACTCGTCGCCGGCCGGGTAATAATCGTCCAACAGATGCACCTCGATGTCTTCGGGCACGGCTGACAACACCCGGTCCACGGCCCGGATTGCCGCCTCGTTTTTGGCTTTGACGGCCAGGTATCCCTTTTGAGCCCCGGTGGCGGCCATGGCCAGGCACAGCCCCTCGACGACCTCGAAGGCCCTCTCTTCCATCAGGCGCACGTCGGCTTCGAGCAGTGGTTCGCACTCGGCGCCGTTGGCGATGACGATCTCGGCCCGGCCGGAGAGCTTGACGTGGGTCGGAAAGCCGGCCCCGCCGGCCCCGATGATCCCGGCCTCCCGGGCGATGTCACTCACGGCGTTCATATGATCCGAAAGCTGTCCTTGAGGGTGCAGCGCCGGGCCCGGGTGAAGTGCCGGGCGTTGGTGATCCCCTCGCCGGTGGGGCTGGCGATGGAGAAGGACGCAAAACCCTCGCCGTCCAGGCCCAAGCCCGCGAACGACGGGCCGTTCTTGACGAAGATGGTGGTGTTGCATTTGCGGGCCATGCGGGAGAGGTGGTCGATGTTTTTCGAATGCATGACCGCGGTATGAAAACAGCCCCGCTCGACCCTGACCGCCACGTCGATGGCTTCCATGGCGTTTTTGACCCGGACCAGGGGGACGACCGGCATCAGTTGCTCGGTCGAGACCAGGGGGTGATGGACCTCGGTTTCGGCCACCACCAGCCGGACGTCGTCGTCCGCCTCGACGCCGATCTGCCCCAAAATTTTGGCGGCGTCTTTCCCGACCCACTTGAGATTGATCTTGCCCCCGGCCGGATCGCCCTCAAAGATGACCCTGGCCAGACGGTCGAGCTGGGAGGGCTGGAGGACATAGGCCCCGCTCCGCTTGAGACGGGCCAGGAGATCGTCGGCGATTTTTTCCACCGCGATGATCTCCTTCTCGACGACGCAGACGATGTTGTTGTCCAAGGAAGCCCCGGCGACGATGTCCCGGGCGGCCTGGTCGAGGTCGGCCGTCTCGTCGACGACCACCGGCGGGTTGCCCGGGCCGGCGCAGATGGCCTTTTTGCCGCTCTTCATCGCCTCGCGGACCACCGCCTCGCCGCCGGTGACCACCAGCAAGCGCACGTCGGGGTGGTGCATCAGTTCCTGGGCGGTGCCGATGGTCGGCCGGCTGACGGCGGTCACCAGGTGCGGCGGGCCGCCGGCCGCCACCACGGCCCGGTTGAGGAGGTCGATGAGGTAGATGCTGACCTGGGTCGCCGCCGGGTGGGGGTTGACCACGACCACGTTGCCGCCGGCCAGCATCCCGATGGCGTTGCAGATGATGGTCTCGGTCGGGTTGGTGACGGGCGTGATGGCGGCGATGACGCCGTAGGGGGCCGGCTCGATCAACATCAGGCCAAAGTCGCCACTGGCCGCCTCGGGGACCAGGATCTCGGGGCCGGGCGTCCGATCAACGGCCAGGGCATTTTTTTTGACCTTGTCCTCGACCCGGCCGTAGCCGGTTTCGGTCACGGCCAGGCGGGCCAAGTTCTCGATCTCGGGCCTGAGCCGCTGGCGGACGGACTCGACTACCCGGGCGCGGAGCGAGGGGGGCTGGGCGTCGTATTGCTGCCAGGCCTCCCGGGCCGCGGCCACGGCCTGGTCGATCTCCTCGAAAATGCCCATCCGCCCCGGGGTGTCGATCACCGGCCGGGGCGCGGGCTGTGACGCGACGGCGGTCGAGCCGGCGGTTTTTGACAAGGTCACAACCGGAGTCGATGGTCGTGCGGAGTCGTCCTGTTGGGCGTCGCCGGTTTGGTCTTGTGTTAAACGGTTCACCACCCGGCTGACGATCCGGGCAATGACCGCTTCGTCGACGGGCATGGCTTACTCCTTGCTCTTGTCAAAGACGACCTGGCCGCCCAGGTCCCAGGAATCGACGATGCCCATGATCGCCGCGTCGACCGGCCGCTGGTCGGTCAGCGTGGACTGACGGGCCGACGAGCCGCGGACGTAGAGGACCACCTCGCCCGTCCCCGCGCCGACCATGTCCACGGCCACCACGAACCCGGCCGCCTCCTGGCCGTCCAGGCCGAGGTTCCTGACCACCAGGAACTTGAGGCCGCTCAGGCGCGGTTCCTTCTGGGTCGAGACCACGGTCCCGACCACCCTGCCGATGAGCATGACCGCTCCTTTTTGTTATCCGGCCCGCTTGGCCTCGGCCTTGACCTGCTCGGTGCGTCCCAGGGGCAGGGCCAGATCGACGTTGAAGTGCGGCCGCGGGATAACGTGGACGCTGATGACCTCGCCCACCTTTTCCGCGCCCCGCACTCCGGCCTCGACCGCGGCCTTGACCGCGGCCACGTCGCCCCGGACGATGGCCGTCACAAAGGCCCCGCCGATCTTTTCAAACCCCACCAACTCGACCTTGGCCGCCTTGACCATGGCGTCGCTGGCCTCGACCATGGCCGCAAACCCCTTGGTCTCGATCATCCCCAATGCTTCGGACATTTCTGGCCTCCCTAAAATGGTGCGCCGGCCGGCGCTGATTGTTCAAAACGTCAGACTGTCTCCAGGGACAGGATTCCCGCCCCCTTTATTGAAATGGGGGCGACAAGGCCCACCCCCAACTCGAGAGGCGTCGTGACCGGTCCATTGGCCAAGGAAGAGACATCCGGTCCGGCTGATGGTCGCGGCCGACGGCGAGAGTGGCCGGGCCCGCGCCCCCTTTTGGTTAGGGGGCGGGCCCGGCCGTGACCGAAGAACCGATGACCGTCGGGCATCCTGTCTCTTTATGGTTGATCTGCCAGTCATACCGAATGACCGTTGTGTCCCTTCGCGCCTCGCCTATTTGTCGATGCCCTCGAGCCCCTCGAGCGCGGCCACGGCCGCTGCGGCGGCCGAGTCGATCTCGGACTCGGAACCTGACATATATAGCCGGCCAAAGGCCCCGAAGGGCCGCATCTCGTTGAGCTTGACCCGGGCCGCCTTCTCGGCCTCGTTCACGGCCAGGGTGACGTAGGCCGCGGGCACGGTCTCGAGGATGAACAGCGACTCACCGGGCAAGATGAGCGACCCCTTGCGCATCCGGTTGATGATCTGGCATTGGTAGGCCTCGATGGATCGGATGATCTGGTTCGAGACGATCCGCGGCCGGTGGCGCTCTTTTTCCTTGAGGCCGAGTGAATCGAGGATCGACGCCCCGGCGGCCGTGACCTCGCCCTTGTCCCGCTCGTGGACCTCGAGTAAGCCGAAGGCCCGCTCCACGACCTGGACCGCCGGCTGGCACCGGGTGGCCTTGAGGGCCACGTCCATGACCTGGTTGATGGGCAGGCCCGGCGCGATCTCGACGAACAGCGAGGCCACGCCCGGCACGGGCAAAAAGCCGAAGGCCGTGGCCCCGATGTAGGCCGCGATCTGGGGCTGGAGGCTGTCCAGAAAGACGTAGGCCCGAAGTTCGACGTCAGACGACATGACCGGGTGTCTCCTTTGGCCTCCCAGGGCCGTTGAAGATGGAACTTTTCTGACCAGGGCACGGCCGGGTGGTTGGCGACGATGGCCTTCGCCCGTCGGTCAGGGGTCGATCAATACTGTTTCGAGACAATTACGTCCTCGATGGCCGCCAGCCGGGCCAGGGCCCCCTCCGGGTCTGACAGGGCGACCAGAGTATATAGGGCGTCGGTGATGGCCGCCTGGGAAATACGGGAACTCAGGGCCTCGGTCCGGAAGCGCGTCTCCCGGGCGGCGGTGACCAGCTTGATTTGGCAGTATTTAGTGATGGGCGACAGGGCGTTGTTGGTGATGCACACGGCCAGGGCGCCCCGCTGAGTGGCCACCCGAACCGTGTCCACCGGGTCGCGGGTCGAGCCGGAATGGGTGATGGCCACGATCACGTCTCGGTCGGTGAGCAGGGCCGCCTCCATCATCTGGAGGTGGGCGTCGGAAGAGAAGGTGACGTTGAGCCCCAGGCGCATCAGCTTGTTGTAGGCGTCCATCACCCCTGGGGCCGAGGTGCCCACGCCGACGATCAGAATTTTTCTGGCGCGAAGCAAGGCGTCGGCCGCGGCCCGGATTTCCCCTGGGTCCAGGACCTTGAGGGTGTCCTCCAGGGCGGCCATGGAGGCGGCAAAGACCTTGCTGACCACGCCGGCCGGGTCGTCGTCCTCGGTCACGTCCTCGTGAATCCGCTTGATCTCGGGCACCAGGTTCCGGGCCAGGGCGATCTTGAGTTCGGCGAATCCCGAGTAGCCCATGGTTCGGCAGAAGCGGACCACGGTCGCCTCGGACACCTGGGCCGATTTGCTCAGGGTGGTGACGGTGCCGCTCAGGACGGCCTCGGGGTCGGCCACCACCGCCTTAGCGACCCGCTTTTCGGCCTTGTTCAGGGAGGGGATGACGCCGCGAATGCCGACCAGGACGCCGCCGGGTCTGGTGTTTCGGGGGGCGGTCTGAATGGCTTCTCTCCTGCCAGGGCGGGGGCATGTCTGTTGGCCGCCAGGGGCCGCGTCTGCACGCCGGGGGACGGTGGCTGCGCCCCAGCGGGTGGTGGACGCGGGCCGGTGGCGATCCTGCTGATTTAATTGTTGACCGGGGGCCACCGTATGTCAAGTAAATTTTTTTCATAAATAAAAAAATAAAAAAAATAACCGTAGCGGTGGCGGACCGTACCCTCCGGCGAACAAACACGACACACCGAACAACAATAGGGAGGGGCGCCCCACGTCACCGTGGGGTCTTGGTCCCGATATATAGAGCGACCGTGCCCATGGTCAAGGGGCGGTGGATCAGTCGGGACAGCCCGGCCTCTGCCATGAGGGCCAGGAACTTCTGTGCCGGCGGGAAATCCAGGGTCGAGTCCACCAGGTATTGGTACGACTCGGCGTCGCCGGTCAGGAGGGGGGCCAGGGCGGGAAGGACGCGGCAAAAGTAGAGGCCGTAGACGGCCCGGAAAAAGGGGTTGCCCGGCCAGTGGGTCTCGAGAATGCACACCCGGCCACCGGGTCGGACCACGCGGGTCATCTCCCGGAGTCCGGCCAGGTGGTCGGGCAGGTTGCGGACGCCGAAGCCGATGGTCACCCCGTCAAAGGCGTCGTCCGGGAAGGGTAAATAAAAGGCGTCGCCCTGGACCAGGCTCAGGCGGCAACCCTGGGACCGGGCCGCCTTGTCCGCCGCCACCCCCAGCATCGCTTGGCTGAGGTCCAGGCCGACAACCTCCGCCCCGGGACGGGCCCGGCCCAGGGCCAGGGCCAGATCGCCGGTGCCCGTGGCCACGTCCAGGTAACGTCCGGCCCGGCCCCCCGCCGGCTGAAGGGTCGTGGCCCACCTGGCCGTCACCCGCCGCCACCACAGATCGTGGCCAACGGTCATCAGCCGGTTGGCCAGGTCATAGTGCCCGGCGATGCGCGAGAAAATTGTCTCGACCAGCCGGGTCTGTTCCGCCCCGCGGGGAATCATCAATAAAACTCCGGGTCAGAGGCCAATCAACCTACCACTTTCCCGGCAGGCCGACAACCGTCGACCAGGTAAAGGCCGGCCGGGCTGGTCCACGCGAAACCCGAATCATGCCCCTCAGTTGTACAAATCGGCATTGATCCTCCTCTAACAGCATGATATACTAAATAATTTAGAGGTGAACATGGAAAGTTGCATTGTCCGGAACTTACGACCCGAGTTCGAGCCGGTGGCCGTTGTTTGGAGTGATGTCATTCCTGACGATACTCTCCAGTTCAAGAAGGGCAAATTCGGTTGCATTCTGTATCTGTTCGCCGAGGCCTCTCGAAACAGGAAGATTGCCGGCGGCAGTCGCGACAGCATAACTTGTACCGGTGGTCGGGCGGCTTTGGGTTTTGGCAATGATTTTGTGGCATCACTCGATCGTTATGCCGCTCTGTTCAGCAAGGGACTCAGGTCCGCGCCTGACCGAGCCGCCTATCAGGCTCGAATGGACGCCGTGCCCAAGAGTTGGCGGGACTTGTACGAGTATGGCGAGCGCAGACACTGCTCTTTTGAGTTGGCCAAGGACTGGATCCTTCACGGCCTGCCGCGTTATGACATCGGGCACCAATACGTTTTGTTCAAGCCCCTGAGCCGGGTGGCTCCTGAAGACGATTTTCGGGCCGTTATTTTTCCACTGAATCCGGATGAGCTGGGGGGATTGATCACGCTCGCCGGGTCGGTCATGCCCGGGACCGATCCGGTTCAGGCGCCCCAGGGCGCGGATTGCACCAGCATCACCGCCTTTGCCTACGCCCAGGCCGAGTCGCCTGCGCCCCGGGCGATCCTGGGCATGCTGGGTGTTGACGGCCGGGAGGTCATGCGTAAGCGGTTTCGGGACGACACCCTGACGCTCACCCTGCCGGCGTCGCTATATCACCGTATGGAACAAGAGGCCAACGACTCGGTTTTCCAGACGCCGTCATGGAAGCGCTTGACCGGCACATAAGGAGAGCGGTGCAAAACGCTCTCCTGACCGGGACATGGATGTTC
>JAHJDS010000548.1 GCA_018812395.1 Pseudomonadota bacterium | reverse complement strand
CGGGCGCCGCATCCCGCCGCCCGGGCCGCGTCCACCAGCCGGCGGGCAGGCTCGGTCAGCACCTCGGGGGTCATGCCCAGCCGGAGGTCCACCTCCTCGTTCATGATCCGGGCGGCGTCGGCCAGCCGCTCCTCGGCGATGGCCCGGCAAAAGCGTTCGGTCAGGTGGCAGATCTGGGTCCATTCCCGGCGGTGCCGGGCCTTGAGGAAACCCTCGACCCAGCGCCGGTTGACCGTGGCCGATTGGTGGGTCACGCCGGGAAAGGCCAGCAGCATGCTCTCCTCGAGGGCCCGGTGCAGGCGCTTGGGGGCCACCACCCGGCGGACGAACCGCTGTCCCGGTCCCAGGCGCCAGACCCACTGGTTGACCCCGCCGTAGGCCGCGGCCAGATGATCCTGCATGCCGCAGGGGACGCCCGAGACGCCGCTCTCGATGGCAAAGGCGGTCTGGACCAGTTCAGCCCGGCCCAGGGGATTGCGGCCCAGGGCCGACACCACCTGGTTCAGCGCCGCCACCACAGCCACCAGGGCCGACGACGAGCCGCCCAGGGCGCTCTGGGGCGGGGATTCGGATTCGATCTCGATGCTCAGGCCGCTGAGGCTCATGGCGTCGGCGGCGATGAAGAACATCCCCAGGGGGCCGTCGTAGGCCGCCTCGCCGGCCGCCGCTTCCTCCCGGCCCAGGCCGGCCGACGACACTCTCACCCGTCCCTCCTCGAAGGGCCGCAGTCTGACGTGGGTCCGCAGATCCATCGCCAGATTGAACGTCGACGGCAGCCGCCCGAAAAGGGGGACGTAAAAGGTGGCCAGGTCCAAGGTGCCCCCCATATCCACCCGGCAGGGGGCGGACACGTGGATCTTCTTGGTCTTTACGATCTGGGTGATGTCCGGGGCGTCATCCATGATTTACTATCCTACCATTCTCTGAAACGGTCGGCCACGTAATTCACCTCGAAATCAGTCGGCCAGGCCCTTGGACTTGAGCAGCTTGCGCGGCTTGATGCGCTGGCTGTCCAGGCCCAGCTTGTTCGGGTCGACGTTCAGGGCCAGGCCCAGGATCTGGGTGAAGAACAGGACCGGGAGGTCGTACTTTTCCTTGTGAACGCGTCGGAGATGGATCTGGCCCATGTCGAACTGCTCGAAACACGCCGGGCAGCCCACGCCGATCATCTCGATGTCGCGTTCGGCCATGTAGCCCAGTTTCTCGCGGGTGATCTCGTACGAGGCGTCCGCGTCGACGTTGACCCCCAGGGGCGAGCCGCAGCACAGGAACTTACGCGAGTACTCGACCGGCTCGACGCCGACGTGGCTGAGGACGTGGTCCATGGCCACGGGCACGTAACTCTCGGCCGGGGACAGGCTCTCGGGATACATCAGCCGCGGCGGCCGGAAGTAGTGGCAGCCGTAATGGCAGCCGACCCGAACGGGCACCTCCCGGACGACGCTTTCCCGGATGCGTTTGACCACCTCCTCGGTGTGCAGCACGTCCAGGAGATGATGAACCCTGATCCGGCCCTTGAAACCGCGCTCCTTCCGGCCCAGGACGCGGTTGATGTGCCGGCGGCGGTGCGGCTGCATCTTGAGGATGTGGTTGGCCTCCTTGAGGGTGTTGACGCAGCCGGCGCAGATGGTGACGATGTCCAGGTTTTGCTCCTCGGCCAGGCAGAGGTTGCGGGCGGCCAGGGCCAGCCAGGTGTCGAAATGGACCTGCTTGAAGTTCGAGGCCGGCGGGCAGCAGGAAAAGGGCAGGTCCACCAGCTCGATGCCCAGGCGCCGACAGACCTCCCGCGTGGCCGACTCGAAGCCGGGGTATTTGGTCGGGATGCTGCATCCCGGGAAAAAGGCGAAACGAGTTTCAGAATCGGATGACATCTTTGAATCCAGCCCGCTCGACGATTTGATCGATTTCCTCCAGGTCCGGCTCGACCAGGGGGTCGAGGCCGTACTCGGCGCGCATGGCGTTGACCTGGTGGGTGATGGCCGCCCGGCCGGTCTTGGTGATCATCTCCAGGGCCCGGACGACGTTGGCCGGGACGTTGTCCCGGCGGGCGGCGGCGTTCCGGAGCGCGACCATCAGGTCGCCGATGGGTATCTTCTGGGGGCACCGGTCCTCGCAGACGTGACAGGTGGTGCAGTACCACAGGCCCTCGTCCTCGACCACTCCCTTGTGGCCCAAATCCAGGCACCGCACCAGCATTTCCCGGGGACCGATGGCCTTGTCCGAGACTATGACCGCCGGACAGGAGCCGGTGCATCGGGCGCACTGGTAGCACTCGAACAGGTCGGCCTTGTCGAAGAAACGCCAGATCTTGGGCAACGCCTACTCCTTGCCGGTCTTCTTGCCCTTCTTGACCAGGGCTTTCCTGGTCCGGGCGATTTCCTGGGAGGTGACCGTTTTCAAACGGTCCGCCATGTCCTTGATCTTTTCGGCGAACCGGTTGCCCTCGGCGGCGCTGATCCAGGCCAGCTGCAGCCGCTCCTTGTCCAGGCCCAGTTTCTCCATCCGGCGCCGGAACTTCGTCACCCGACGCTCGGTGTGCTGGTTGGCGTCGATGTAGTGGCAGTCGCCCGGGTGGCAGCCCGAGACCAGGACCATGCCCGCGCCCTGCAGGAAGGCCTGTTCGATGAACCCGGGCGCGACCCGGGCCGAGCACATGGTCCGGATGATGCGGACCTCGGTCGGGTACTGCATCCGGCCGACGCCGGCGAAATCGG
>JAHJDS010000547.1 GCA_018812395.1 Pseudomonadota bacterium | reverse complement strand
GATCTCGCACTTGCCGCCGGCCGAACCGCCGCAGGGGCCGTTCATCAGCGACTTCGAGCAGCGGGCCACCGGACACAGCCCGCCGGTCACGTCCAGGAGGCAGTTGCCGCAGGCGTGGCATCGCTCGGCCCAGACCCCGTGCTCCAGGGCGCCGCCGATAAAGGTGGTGTTGATGCCCGGAAAGAACGGCTTGTCCGGATAGCGCTCGGACAAGAACTGGGGGCCGACGCCGCAGGCGATGGAGATCGCCCCGTCGTACTCGCCGATGACGTCGGCCAGTTCCTCGACGTATTCCGGATCGCACTGCCTCTCCAGCGTGTAGTCGTCCACCTGGAGTTCGCGGCCGTCGCGACGGGCGGCGATCCGCAGGGTCGAGGCCAGTATCCCGGCCTCCTTGGTCCCGCCGACGTTACAGACCGTCACGCAGCCCCGGCAGCCGACAACCAGAACCTTGGACAGACCCTCGATCATTCGCTGGATCTCGCCCAGGGGTTTTCTATCCCCAATGATCATGGCATACCCTCTTTACAATCCACAACCGTGGTCCAACGACGCCCGGGGGGTCGCTGTTCGTGATTTCCGCCGATCCGCCGCCCGGCCTACGCCGCCTCCTCCGAGGCCCACTCGGCGCCCGAGCCGGTCCGGAGGGGCGTGGGGCCCAACTCCCTTATTCGCGCGTCCACCTCGGCCGCCACCTGGGCGAAGCCCGGCTCCTCGCCCAGGCAGAACCGGTACATGGCCAGCCGGTCCGGGTTGAGGCCCAGCTCACCCAAATGAACGCGGACCGCGTCGACCCTTTTGGCGGCCTTCTGGTTGCCGGTGACAAAGTGACAGTTGCCGTCAATGCAGGCGGCGAGCATCACGGCGTCGGCCCCGGTCTCGAAGGCCCGTAACATGTAGATCCAGTCCACCCGGCCCGAACAGGGCACCTCGATGACGTGGATGCCGCTCGGGTACTCCCGGCCGGCCTCCCCGGCCAGGTCCACCGAGCGCCAGCCGCAAAAACGGCAGGCAAAACAGACGATGCGCGGTTCGAAATCGCCGCTCATTTTCCCTCCATGACGCCGAGCCCCAGGGCGTCTGTCTGGGCGATAATCTGACCGTCCTCACAGTAGCGCAGGCCGATGGCCTTGCCCGGGCACTCCGAGGCGCATATCCCGCAGCCGTAGCACCGGAGCGCCTCGATCTCGGCCACGCCCAGCTCGCCGATGAACGGCAGGCCAAAGGGACAGGCCCGAACGCAGGTGCAGCACCGGGCGCACTGATCGGGGTCGACCTCGGCCACCACGCCACTGACGACGATCCGCTTCCGGCCCAGCAGCGACAAGGCCCGACCGGCCGCGGCCCGGGCCTGGGTGAGCGCGTCCTCGAGACCCTTGGGGTAAAGGGCCAGGCCGGCCGCGAACACCCCGGGCACGGCCAGGTCCACCGGCTCCCACTTGGGATGGGCCTCCTGGAAAAAGCCGTCCGGGCCCAGGCCCACGTTGTAGGCCCGGCAGACCTCGGGCGCGGCCGCCGGCAGGACCGCCGCGGCCAGGACCAAGGCGTCCGGCCTAAGCTTGAGGGCCTTGGCGGCCACCCGGTCCACGACCTTGACCTCGAGACCGTCGCCCGAGGCCGTGACCTCGGGCTTGGAGTCCAGATCGAATCGGACGAAGATGACGCCCTTTTCCCGGGCCTCTTGATAGAGCTTTTCGCGCAACCCGTGGGTCGTCACGTCGCGGTACAGGATATAGACGTCCAGGTCCGGGTGCAAGTCCTTGAGGGCGATGGCCGTCCCCATGGAGTGGGTGCAGCACAGTTGGCTACAATACGGCCGATCCGGCTCGCGGGAGCCGACGCACTGGATGAAGGCCACCTGGCCGAATTTGGCGACCTCGTCGGGTTTGTCCCTGAGCATCGCGTCGAACTGGAGCGCCGTCATCACCCGGTCGCTCTGTCCGTATAGATACTCGCTCGGCTCGTACTCGCGGCCGCCGGTGGCGACGATCACCGCGCCGTGCTCGACCGGGCGCTCCTCGCCTTCGACCTCAAGAGTGGTCACGAAGTGACCGGCGTAGCCCACGGCCCTCTTAAGCGTGGCCTTTTTCAGGACGTTGATGTTCCCGGCGGCCTCGACTCGGTCAATCAGGTCCTCGATGATCGGGGCGACCGGCTCGCCTTGCCAGGTCTGGTTGACCGACCGGGCTGTGCCGCCCAGGCGGTCGCTTTTTTCGACCAGGGTCACGAAAAGGCCGGCCGACGCCAGATCCAGGGCCGCCCGCATCCCGGCCGGGCCGCCGCCGATCACCAGGGCCCGGGGGTCGACCGTGACCGAGATCGGCTCGGCCGGTTTTCCGTCTCCGACCCGGGCCACGGCCGCCCGGATCAGGTCCCGGGTCCTGTCCGTGGCCTGGTTCGGGTCAGTACCAAAAACCACCTGGTTCCTGATCGGGGCGACTTCGGTCAGATAGGGATTCAGCCCCGCGGCCGCCGCGGCCCGGCGAAGATACCGGCTCACCCACCGGGGCGACCCGGCGGCCACGACCAGCCGATCGATATTTTTGTCGGCGACCAGCTCACGAAGCCGGGGCCAGTCGCCGGCGTATTCGCCCCCGGCCACCTTCTCGGCGACGACCACGCCCGGTAGTTTTGCGGAAAAATCCACCAGGGCGTCGTGATCCAGATGGTCGCCCACGGCCTCGACGAACACGGCGATTTTCGGTTCGCCTTCACTCGAACCAAGGACCGCGGTTTCGGTCTGGTCGCAAGCCTCTTTCAGATCGAGCATCACCGCCTCGGCCGCGGCCAGGGCCTGGACGACCGAACCCGAGATGTCCTTGGGCTCGACGGCCGCGCCGCAGGCGTGAACGCCCTCCCTGGTCGTAGCCATCCCCCGGCGGGGATCGACAACGATGAAGCCGTACTCGTCCACCTCGAGGCCCAGTTTATCGGCCAGCTCGGCCGTGGCGGGATCAGGGTGGAGCCCGACGCTCAGGACCACCAGGTCGAATTTTTCGTGCTTAACCTCACCGTCGTCCTCGGCCCAGACAATCTTGATCCGGTCGCCCTCCGCCGCCTCCAGACCGTGGACCCGGGCATGGATGAACCGGACCCCCATCTCGTCCCTGGCCCATTGATAGGACCGCTCGGCACCCTTTTCCTGGGACCGCTGGTCCATGTAGAACACGGCGCAGTCCACCTCGTCGCCCCGGCCCGCGGCCCGCTGCTTGACCGTGGTCGACTCCTTGACGGCGTACATGCAGCAGACCGACGAGCAGTACGGGTTGTCGCAGGCGTTCAGGTCCCGGCTGCCCACGCACTGGAGCCAGGCGACTTTCCCGGCCGGCGCCTGGTCGCTGGGCCGCAGGGTCTGGCCCAGGTTGGCCCCGAATAGTCTGGCGCTTTCCTCGTGCTCGAGGCTGGTGACCACGTTGGGCAGGCGGCCGTAGCCATAGATCTCCGGGGCGCAGCCCGGGTCGAAGACGGAAAAGCCGACGGCGACCATAATCGCCCCGACCTTGACCTCGACCTCCCGGCCGGCCCGGTCCAGATTGACGACAAAATCCCCGGCCCGGCCGCTGACCTCGGCCACCTCGGTCCGGGTCATGACCTCGATGGACGGGTGGGCCTGGGCGTCCACCAGGCGCGGCGTGGTGCAGCAGTAGAGGCAGGCGGACATGTGGTTCGAGGAAAAACCATCGGCCAGAGCCCGGCTTTCCTGGGCCCAGCCGCCGCCGCGGGGGGCCCCCAGGCAGGTGACGGTCATCTGGCACTTGGGGGTCGGAAACGTCCGCTCGAGCTTGCCGGCCACGCCCCCGATCTCGGCCTCGCGTTCGACCAGATAGACCCGCAGGCCGCCCTCGGCCAGGCCGGG
>JAHJDS010000053.1 GCA_018812395.1 Pseudomonadota bacterium | reverse complement strand
GCCGGTCCGACCACCGAGGGGAAGGTCGGCCACAGCCCCGGCCGGGGCGCCGGGCCGAGCTTGTCGTCCGGCCAGGGCGCCAGCCGGGCCAGCTTGGCCCGAAGCCCCCTGGTCGCCGCCACCCCGGCCCGCAGGACGTCGATCACCAGCCGATTCTCCGAAGGAATAAACGAGCTGTCCACGCTCAGGTCCGAGCGGGCCAGGCTGAACCGGATGCGGACCGTGCCCCGGCCGTTGTCCTGGGTCGACACCCCCGGGACCAGGGCGTCGCTCAGGCCGGCCACGTCCACGCCCGGGGCCAGACGAACGCCCCGCAGGGTCAGGGTGACCCGGTCGCCCTCCCGTTGGAGCGACGACAGCGCCCGGGCGGAAAGGGACATCACCAGCCGGGACAGGCCGCGGCGGCTCGAGAGCCGGATCGACTTGACCATGGTCCAGGAGGGCTTTTTGGAGGCGGCCGGTGTGGCGAAGGCCGGTCGGAGTCCGGGCGGGGACGGCTTCCGGGGACTGGATCGGGACGGTTTGGCGGCGGCCGGTTTGGCCGGCAAGATGACGTCCACCACCAGGCGGTGGGGATTGTTGAGCCTGAACCGGCGCAACCGGAACCGGCCCGGCGCCAGAACCAGGACCACTCCCCTCGCCCCCGAACGGCCGATCCGCCGAATCCGGGCGTCCGACCAGCGCCGGATGACCAACTTGGCGGCCAGGCGCGAGCCGGGAAAGCTGACCAGAACCCGGCTGGGGGCCAGACGCCGGAGGGTGAACCGGAACGGGGCCGAGACCTCGAAGACCACCCGGCTGAACCGGGGGTGGGTGCCCATCCGGACCCTTCCAATTTCCGCCCCTCGGGCCGCGGCCGGGAACAGGCTCCCCGCCAAGACTGCCGTCAGCGTCACCAGGGCCCAAGACTTGGGCATCATTCCCCCAAAGCTGTCATTCGCCATACGGGCGGCCTCGGACCGCCCTATCAGCCAAATAGCAAGGACCATGCCACGCCCTCTGGAACGGCCCGGGGGCGCCCGGGCCGTCGATTTAACCATTTTACAATAGATTATAACAGGTCAGCCCGTCGAACAACCCTCAAAACAGATCGGGTCTGATCGATAAATATCTGACCGGTGGCGTCAAAATAATGACTATTCAGCCCGGAAACTTGATCCCTTTCTTGCGGATCTTCTCCACCAGCGTCGTTCGATTCAGATCCAACAGGGCGGCGGCCCGGTTCTTGACCCCGTCCGAGGCGGCCAGGGCCCATTGGATCAGCCGTCGCTCGAACTCGTCCACGGCGTCGTTGAAGGACACCCCCCCCGGCCCCGGCTCGGGAAAAGAGAAGATGTGACCGCCGGCCGACGGGGCGGCCGTCGCCCCGCCGGGCGCCAGGGACCTGATTCGGGCCGGCAACTCCTCGGCCGACAGGTACTCGCCCTCGGACAGGATCACCAGGCGCTCGATGACGTTCTCCAGCTCGCGGACGTTGCCCGGCCAGTCATAGGCCGAGAAGAGGTCCATCACCGCTGGAGGAACCTTGGGCCGGGGCAGGCCCACCCGGGCCGCACATTGGGCCACAAAATGCCCGACCAGGGCCGGCAGGTCGTCCCGCCTCGCCCTCAGGGGGGGCACCTGGATCGGAATCACGTGCAGCCGGTAGAACAAATCCTCCCGAAAGCCCCCTTGGGACACCTTGGCCCGAACGTCCTGGTTGGTGGCGGCGATGACCCGGATTTCGGCCTTGATGCTCCGGCCGCCGCCGATCCGCTCGAACTGGTGCTCCTGGAGGACCCGTAGCAGCTTGACCTGGAGATTGGGGCTCATGTCGCCCACTTCGTCGAGGAAGATGGTCCCGCCCTTGGCCAGCTCGAAGCGCCCCAGCCGGGTCTTGATCGCGCCGGTGAAAGCCCCCTTCTCGTGGCCGAAGAGTTCGGACTCCAGGAGTTCTTCGGGTATGGCCCCGCAGTTGACCGGGATGAGGGGCCCTCTGGCCCGGTGAGAGAGGGCGTGAATGGCCCGGGCGA
This sequence comes from Pseudomonadota bacterium, assembly GCA_018812395.1. GTDB lineage: Bacteria > Desulfobacterota > Desulfarculia > Desulfarculales > JAHJDS01 > JAHJDS01. The sequence goes on along the minus strand of JAHJDS010000053.1, from coordinate 3,656 downwards.
TCAACTCCTTGCCCGTGCCGCTCTCGCCCAGGATCAGGACCGTCGAGTCGGCCCCGGCCACCTTGCGGACCCGTTCGAAGACCCGCTGTATGGGGGCCGAGCCGCCGATGATGCCCTCGAGGACCTCCTCCCCCCGGCCGGCCGCCTCGGTCGCCAAAAGCGCGTCCGGGGAGGGCTCCAGGGCCCGGACCAGCCGGCCGGCCACGTCGGCCGCCGGGCTGGACAACACCACGTAATCGTCCGCCCCGGCCTTGACCGCCTCGACGACCACCGCCGGATCGCCGTCCGGACCGGCCACGAACACCAGGGCCGACGGCCAAAGCGACCGGACCCGGCGGATCAGCTCCAGCCGCTGGGGCCGCGGCATTCCGGCCCCCACGATCAGGGCGTCCACCTCGCCGGCCCGGGCCAGATCGACCCCGTCCTCGGCCGTCTCGGCCCGGTCGACCTCGACGCCCCGCCGGCTCAACTCGGCGAACAGCCCGTCGGCCACGGTCTGATCGGCCAGGGCGAGTAGGACTCGCGACATTCACACCTCGCATCTGATTCTTTTAGTTTTTTAGCCTATCTGACACCTGGCGGCAACCCTATTTCGAAAAAAGTCGCCCGGCCCCAAACCGCCGTCCGGAAAGGCGTTGGTCGCGCCCCGCCAAATCGAGTATAATTTGGTGGCCGTCGAGGGGGACTCGAAATCCCGAGGGTGAATCGTGGTCGATATCGAGCGACAGCTGTACGAATCCAAACGGCCCGGACCTTGGCGCAAGGTCGTCTACGCGGCCGTGATCCTGATCTCTGCCCTGGCCGCCTGGCACACCGTCGCCCCCCGCAGCCTGAAAGACACCATCGGCCTCATCCTGGCGCCCCGAGAACCGGCCCTCGAAGCCCTGGTCATCAAGAAGGGCCGCACCAGGCGCCTGCTCCAAAAGGGAGATCGGCTCGAGAGGATCGGCCTCGACGAGCCGCTGAGCGTCGAGCGACTCACCACCAACGTCCCCTTCAACCAGGGGGTGACCATCGCCTTTTACCGGGGCGGCCGACGGGTCGGTCCCCGGATCAGGGCCCACGCCCTGCCCTTCTCGACCACCATCCGGCGCCTGCTGGGCCGGGCGGCCGTCGGCCCGGAAAAAGTCCTTCAAATCCTGATCGTCCGCCGGGACAAGAGGCTGGCCGCGGTGTCGCTCCGGTTCGTCGTCTCGGCCGCCGACCGCCTGCGCCACGCCCTGGACACCCCTGATCCCAGGACGCGACTGGCCCGGCTGCTCCAGGCCTGGCACCAGGGCGACCGCGGCCCGCGGCTGCTGGAGCACCTGGCCCGGACGGCCGAGCGGGCCGGCGAGAAGAAACTGGCCGCCGACTTTTACGTCCGCCTGCTCCGCTCCGGGGCCATCAAAAACAAGCGGCAACGGGTCGCCGTCCTGGCCCGACTGGCCCGGGTGCGGCCCAACCCCCGAAACCTGGCCAACCTGGCCCAGGCCTATCTGGACGCCGGCTGGCCCGGGAGGGCGGAGAGGATTCTCAGACGGACCCCCGGTTGGGACAAGTCCCCGCTCGTCCTGAACCGGCTCCTGGCCATCCTCAAGAGAGCGCCCGGCCGCCGGGGCGAGTATTTGCAACTGCTCGAGAAACTGAGCCAGGTCCAGCCCCGCAACGTGAGGGTGCTGAAAACTTACGTCCGGCAGCTGGAACGGCAGACGGGACGCGCCGGGAACCCCGACCAGCGACGCCGGCTGGAGGGCCGGCTGCTGGCGACCCTGGTCAAGCTGGGCCAACTCCAGCCCCGGAGCCTGCCCATCCAGAGGTGGGTCATGGGGCGGCTCCTTGGCCGCGGCTGGTACCGGACCGCCCTGCCGGTCCAGAAGGGCATCGTCAAGCTGACCCACAACGACCCGGACGAAAAACGGGCCCTGGCCCTGGTCTACCGGAAGCTGGGCAACGTCCGCGCCGCCGAGACCATCGAGGAAAGCCTGGCCGATCAGCTTCCCCCCCGCCGGCGCGTCATCCGGTATCTGATGCTGGCCGAAAAGGCCCGCCGCAAGAACCAGCCCCGGGAGGTGACGCGCCTTTTGGAAAAGGCCCTGGCCGTCGGCCCGAACAATCTCGAGGTCCGCTGGCGGCTGGCCGGGCATTTGATGCACCTCAAGCGATGGGTCGACGCCGGAGACCACCTGGCCTTTTTGGCGCGCAAGGCCCCGGACGACCGGCGCTACCGCCTGGCCCTGGTCCAGGCCTATGAGCGGGACGGACAGCTCGACGCCGCGGCCCGGGTCTTGAACAAGTGGGTCGCCCGGCGGCCCGACGATCGGCCGGCCCTGCTGTGGCTGCTTCAAATCAGGGCCAAGATGAAGGATCGGCCCGGGCAGATCGAGGTCTACCGGCGGCTGGCGGCCCTGCCGGCCAGGACCGCCGCCGAGCGCCGGCGCCGGGAGGTCTGCCAAAACAACCTGGTCGCCCTGTATCTCGAAACCAGGAACTGGGCCGCCGCCGCCGTGTTGCTCCACAAACTCATCAAGCAACAGCCCCAAAACGCGGCCCTCCGGGAGCTGTTGCGTCAGACGCTGATCAAGGGCCGACGCCTGGACGAGGCCGCCGCCCAGACCCTGGCCCTGGTCAAAATGAAACCGGAGCGGCTGGAGTTGATCCGCTGGCTGGCCGATTACTTCGAGCAAAAAAAGCAGTACCCCCAGATGGCCTCGGTCCTCAGAAGGGGCCTAAAAGCCAGCCCCCGCGACCTGGAACTGAACAAATCTCTGGCCCGCGCCTACCTGCTCATGGACAAGAAGGACCTGGCCGCGGCCGCGCTCCAAAAGGCCGTCGTACACCACCCCCGGGATCGCGACCTGCGGCTCAATCTGGCGTTGCTCCTGGACAAGACGGGCCGGTTCAAGGACGCCCTGACCCACTACCGGATCCTGATCCGCCGCGACGCCAAGAACAGGGGCCTGCTCCTTAGGCTGGCCCGCCTCTACCGCAACATGGGTCGATACCAGGACGTGGTCTCGACTTACCAGCGCCTGCATCGCCTCTTTCCCCGGGACAAAAAGATCAAGCAGGCCCTGGACCGGGCCCGGCGGGATTATCTGGATTCGCGGATCAAGACCCCGAACACCGCCCGGGGCCGTTAGGCGCGGGGCCGTGAGCGCCCGGACCGCGGCCCCGGAGAACGGACCTTTGTTTGACCGCCACCCCCCCCTTGTTGGGAAAATGGACCTTATAACATGGCCTCTTCAACAGGCACCACCGGGACAGGGTCGCCCGTCATTAACGTCACCGCCGGCGTCATCGAGCGTGACGGCCGGGTCCTGATCGCCCGGCGGCGTCCCGACTCGGCCTGGGGCGGGAAGTGGGAGTTCCCGGGCGGCAAGCAGGAGCCGGGCGAGACCCTGCCCCAGTGCCTGCGGCGCGAACTTCTCGAGGAACTGGGCGTCCAGGTCCAGGTCGGGCGGCGGCTGATGAGCGTCCCCCTCGACCGCGGCCCGGACCGACTGGTGCTCCACGCCTTTTGGTGCCGGCTGGCCGAAGGCCGGCCCCGGACCATCGGCGTCGATCAGGTGGCCTGGGTCCGGCCGGCCGACCTGACGGCCTACGACCTCATCGAGGCCGACCGGGCCATCGCCCGGCGGCTGATGGACGGTGAGGAATAATATTTACTTGGGCGT
>JAHJDS010000546.1 GCA_018812395.1 Pseudomonadota bacterium | reverse complement strand
CATACCGCCCTCAACGGCAAACCGCCCGTCTCCAGACTGAAAACCGTAAACAACCTGTTTGACAATTACACTTAGGGGAGGTGCGACGCCGCACAGGCGTACTTGGTTCAAGGTCGTGGTAACTGGTTGGCGTTTGCATGGCCGACCCCCGGGTACGCCTGCCGCGCCTGCGGCTCCCTAAGCGCGGGGCAATATCAAGAGGGGCTGCGCAAGCCCCCATTGACCCTGGGCGCAGGGGCGGAGCAACCCGCAACATAAAGACAATCTTATCCCTTTAATCAATGGATATGCACGGTGGGGCGCCGCCCCACCCTACGATTCTTATTGGTGTTCGGTCAGTCTCAGGCCGCGCCGGTCATGCCCTGACCCAGGTGGGCGGCCACCAGCTTGTCGAACAGGCCGAAGGCCGCCTTGACCGCCGGGTTGTCGCCCGGAAGCTGCGTCGTCGGCTTGCCCTCTAAATCGAACTGGGCCAACTGGTCGTCGGCCGGGATGGAGCCTAAAACCTCCAACCCGTGCTCGGCGCTCATTTTGGCTAGGGCTGAAAAATCCTCACCCCGGACCTGATTCAAGATCAGATGGATCGCCCCCACGGCCATGGGCAGATTCTGGGTCAATTCCTTGATCCGGCCGGCGGTCAGGATCCCCCTCCGGGTGGGGTCGGTCACGATCAGCATGTGGTCGATGCTTTTCGTTATCAGCCGGCTGATGTGCTCCAGCCCGGCCTCGTTGTCCATGACCATGTAGGGGTAGTTAATGGACAACTTGTCCAGGACTGATGAGAGCACCGAGTTGGCCGCGCAGTAACACCCCGCGCCCTCGGGCCGGCCCATGACGATCAGGTCATACCCGTCGGACTCGATCAGGGCCTGGTTGACCCGCATCTCGATGAGCTGGTCCTTGGTCATGGACACACTTTGCGTGGACTTCATCTCCTCCCGGGCCTCGCCCAGGGTGACCTCGACCTCTTGTCCCAAGACCTCGTTCAGATTGGCGTTGGCGTCGGCGTCCACGGCCAGGACAGGACGAAGATCGTGCTCGACCAGGTAACGGACCAGCAGTCCGGCCAGGGTGGTCTTGCCCGTGCCGCCTTTGCCGGCTAATGCAAAAGTAAGCCCCATGTTCAAACCTCTCCATAATCACGGGCGGAGGCGAGCCCCCGCCGGTCGACCGATTAATAATACCACCCGAACAATACCGCCCTCGACCGCCAGGGCCGGCCAAGCTCGGGTGTCGACCATTCGGCCGCCGGCCCATGCCCGCCGGTCGACCGATAATAAAAACTTCTCACAAGTGGGGCCGGGGTGCAAGTTCGGGCGTCCGCGACCGGGCCGACTTTGGACCTCGTCGGGTTTTTTGTATCTTACAACCGAAGCCTTCGGGCCTTGGCGGGCGTCCGGGTAACGGGCCGACGCCGCCTGGTTAGCGACTTGCGGCAGATTTTTTACAACCGAAATCTTCGTGCTTTTCCAGGCCTCGGGGTAACGGGCAAACCGAGTTCAGCTGGCGACCTTCTGCAGCCGGGCCTCCCTAACCTCGCTCCAGGTCCGGTCCAGGAGATCGTACACCCTCGGAAAGATCTTGGGGTCGGTGTGGGGGAAGAACAGGGCGGCCACGTAATAATCCATGAAGCCGGGGTGGACCGACAGCTCGAAGTTGGTCATCTTCTGGGTGATACCCATCATCTCGGTCCGGAGCTGGTTGGAATAGGAAATAAGCTTGGCCCCGAGAAGCGACCCGTTGCCGATGAAGTGGAAGCGCTCGGTCTTGAGTTCGGGCAACAGGCCGATGAGGATGGCCTTGTCGATGTTGATGTAATTGCCGAAGTTTCCGGCGATGATCACCCGCTTGATGTCGGTGATGGACAGGCCGATGCTCTCGAGCAGGGTCATATAGGCGGCGAACATGGCCCCCTTGGCCCGCATCAGGTTGTCCACGTCGATCTCGGTCAGGACGATGTCCCGGTCCACGTCCGCGTCCTCGGCCGGGACCAGCAGGAATTCGCCGCCGTCCTCGCCTTCCCGGATCCAGGGGCAGCCCGCCTCGCGGTTGAACTTGCCCGAGTGGTCGATCAGTCCGTCCTCGAGCAGGGCGGCGACGATGTTGATCAGGCCCGAGCCGCAGACGCCCTTGGGCTTGCCCTGGTCGATGGTCAGGATCATCTTCTCGAAGGTCACCGGATCGATCGAGAAGTCCTCGATGGCCCCGGCCGTGGCCCGCATGCCGTACTTGACACCCCCGCCCTCGAAGGCCGGTCCGGCCGAGGCCGCGGCGCAGACCATGAAGTCCTTGTTGCCGATGACGATCTCGCCGTTGGTCCCCAGGTCGATGTACAGCGTGATCGGCTCCTCCCGGTAGAACCCCGAGCCCATGACCCCGACCAAGACGTCGCCCCCGACGTACGACGCTCGGCAGGGCGAGACGTAGGCGGCCACCTGGGGCGAGACGTTGATCCCCAAATGAGAGGCCCGCACCGGGGGGACATAGGTCATGGCCGGGGTGTAGGGCTCCATGCGCAGGAACTGGGGATTGATCCCCAACAACAATTGAACCATGGTCGTGTTGGCGGCGATGCTCAAATGGGAGATGTCTTTTCGCTTCTTCCCCGAGGACTCGAGGAGCTTGTCCATCAGGGAGTTGATGTTGCCGATGACCTTCTCCTGAAGCTTGTCCAGCCCGCCCGACTTCTGGGAATACATGATCCGGGAGATGACGTCCTCACCGTAGCTGACCTGGTTGTTGTACTCGGCCTCGTGGGCCAACACGTCGCCGGTGTTGAGGTCCAACAGCTCGGCGGACACGGTGGTGGTGCCGATGTCGATGCACACCGCCAGATGGATGTTCCGGGTGTCACCGGCCTCGACGTTGAACAGGTTGACCTTGTCCTGCTTGGTCCGGGACCGGGCGACGGTCACGGTGACGTTGAAGTCCTGGTCCCGAACGGCGTTGGGTAGCAGGTCCAGGAGGTGGTAATCCACCGAAAGGCGGTCGTAACCGGTGTGCTTGAGGGCCCGGATCAGGCGATCGAGATCCGAGACATTGTCGTCCAGGGTCGGTTTGTCGAGCTGGAGAAACAGCTTCTCGAATGGAGGTTCGAACTTGCCCTCCGCCTTGAGGGTGGCCAGGTCGAGTTGGGTGGCCAGCTTGGCCGCGCCGACCCGACGGCCGGTCGCCTCCTGGACTCGCTTGTCCATCTGCGACTCGATGGGGATGGCCACCACCAAGTCGCCGACGACCTGGCTGCTGCAGGCCAGGCGAAACCCGGCGGTAAAGTCGTCGTCATTGATGAACTTGCCCCGGCCCCCCTCGACCCGACCTTCATCGACGTGGACGCGACACTTGCCGCAAACCCCCTGGCCGCCGCACGAGGCGTTGATGTGGACCCCGGCGAACATGGCCGCCCTGAGGACCGTTTCTCCGGGATCGACGTTGATCTTGACGTTGGACGGCAGAAAGGTGACCGTGGGCATCGTGGTCTGGCCTCGATGTTGGTGGTGGCGAACGAAGGTTTATGATCTAGCCAAAACGCCGGACTTGTCAAGGTTATTTGGGTCGGGGCCGCTCGGTCCGGGGGTCCCGAAGGGACGACGGGATTTAGTGGCCGCCCGTTTTTCGGCTCGGGTTTTACCTTGCCAAACCGGACGCCCTGGGCTATACTTTTATCTTCGTAAGAAGGGATGGCCATTACTTTTTTCCTGGACGACCATCCACTTTATATGGGATGATGGTTTAACCATGTGTACCATATATTGTGATTTTTCGGTCGGGAAATGGGCCTAATCCTCTCGCGACGGGAAGTAGGTGATCGGCCGCCTTTCGGCCACGGTTCAATCACCCACCACCACGGTCAAAAACAGGGTCCGCACCTGATTGGTTATGACCGCCGGGAAGCGGTTTCCGGTGGCGTACTGACCCGATCCGGAAGCGGTCCCGGGCGGGCGAAAACGGGTTGTATGGAACAGTTGTGGCGCCAAATATGCCCCCAGATCCGGGAGGCCATCGGCGAAGATGAATTTCAGGTCTGGGTGCGACCGCTCCGGGTGGACCCCTTTGTCAGCTCGCGCCTGGTCCTGGTGGCGCCCAACAAGTTCTTTCGGGATTGGGTCCAGGAAAAATACTCGTCTCTCATCCAGGAGGCCCTGCAGGGGATCGACAACGCGACCAACTTCAAGTTGGTGGTTTCTCCGCAGCCTCCTCTTCCCAGGAGCGGACGGGCGGTTCTGCCCACGACCGACGCCCCGGCCGAGGCGAGGATTTACAGGACCAACCTCAACATCCGGCATACCTTTGACAATTTCGTGGTCGGCAAATACAACCAGTTTTCCCATGCCGCCTCCCAGGCCGTGGCCCATGAACCAGCCCAGCACTATAACCCGTTATTCATTTACGGCGGCACGGGATTGGGCAAGACCCATCTAATCAACGCCATTGGCAACCACATCGTCGAGCACTCCGGCCTGACGGTCTATTACGTCTCCTCGGAGGTGTTCACCAACGAGTTGATCAGCGCCATCAGGTTCAAGTCCCTGAACGAATTTCGGGAAAAATACCGCTACGTGGACACACTGTTGGTGGATGACATCCAATTCATTGCCGGCCGGGAGGCCATCCAGGAGGAGTTCTTCCACACCTTCAACACCCTGTACGAGTCCCGGCGACAGATCGTTATGACCTCGGACATGTTCCCCAAGGAGATCCCCGGGCTGGAAGATCGCCTCCGCTCCAGGTTCGAATGGGGCCTCATCGCCGACATGTCCATCCCTGACGACGAGACCAAGGTGGCCATCCTCCAGAAAAAAGCCGAAGAGGAACACATTCCCTTGCCCAAGGACGTGGCCTTCTTTTTGGCCTCGCACAGCGGCAGCAATATCAGGGCCCTGGAGGGATACCTGGTTCGACTGAGCGCCTACGCCTCGTTCACCGGCCGAACGTTCAACCTGGAGCTGGCCCAGGACGTGCTTAAAGACTTGGTCCGGGTGCCGTTGGTCAGTCTGGACTCGGTCCAAAAAGAGGTGTCGGACTATTTCCGGGTCACCATCAAGGGCTTGTGTTCACCCAAGAAGAGCCAGGCCATCGCCTGGCCCCGGCAGGTGGCCATGTATCTGTGCCGCAAGCTGACCAATGCCTCACTCAAGGAGATCGGACAGGCCTTTGGGGGCAAGGATCATTCCACCGTGGTCCATGCGGTCAACAAGATCAGGTCCTGCCTCGAATCCGGCGATAGCCGAAGCGGCGAGATTCTGACTTTGGACCAGCGGTTGACCAAGCAGTCGTCCCGTGGGTGAAAAATGACGATATTATCAACGACCCCGGTCCGCGCGGTCGAAAACCACGTGGTTGAAAGAGGGTTGTCGACGAGTAGTCGTGGAAAAAATTCGTCGTCAATAGAGAGTGTTGTCTGGTTTCTCAACCGTCAACAGGGCTTATTATTCTTATGATTATATTTATTTATATTT
>JAHJDS010000545.1 GCA_018812395.1 Pseudomonadota bacterium | reverse complement strand
TTCTTGTTTGTCAATTAAAAATTTACCTTCCACTAGAATCCAACCAGTTGCCCGTTCCAATTTAATTAAGTAGTTTCTGCTGCCTTTTCTTTAATAGCAGTTCGACGTGATTCCAATAATTCTTCGTCGATTGTAACTCCAAAATTACTGTTAAGGTTGTCTATAGCAGCTTCGAAATCTTGAAGTTCTTTCAACTCAATGTCTAATTCCTCAAGCCCAAGTGTAACTTCACCTTTTTCGATGGCCTCTCTTTGATAACGAATAAACATTCCGTGAGGCGTTGCATCAGGCAACTTAATTGTGCTTATCCATTTCTGCAGATTCTTACCCCCTATCCTAGATTCCAAAAGAGGCGGAACCTTGACTTTAAGATCGCCGGATATGTCTGATGTTACTTCGCTTATTAAATTCTCGATTGTGGGTTCTCTGAAAGTGTCATTATAGAAGCTTTCAACCTCTTCCAAATTTATAAAATGAAAAGAGACACTGGATATTTTCTTTATACTTTCTCTTTTTTCTTTAATTATTTCCTCAACTGACTTAGTCTGCCTTTGTCTACTCTCCCAAAAACGTTCCATTAAAATATCTCGTTCTCTCTCCATCATTTCGAATCGTTCTCTTTCCAAATATTTGCTGAAATACAGGTCTTTGATCGCTGATCGAGCATTGTATCTTCCAAAGATAAATACCGCTATTAAAGCTGTCACTAATCCTAACGCAGCGCCGACAATGGATATCCATTCCATTACGAAACCCTCCTGTTGCTCGTGCGATGGTATTAATTGTAACAAAATATTTAAATGCTGTAAAGGAATTTTTGATTTTACACTAAAATAACTTTCAGTTCAGGGATTACTTAATGGTTTTCATTCTACTTTACTTAAGTTATAGACACTGCAGGTGCAAATCGTGATACGGGCCTTGACACAAGGTGATACTTAAGCCACCATGACACATGGAAATTCACGACGAAAAGATTCTGATCCTGGACTTCGGATCCCAGACCACCCAGCTTATCGCCCGACGGGTGCGCGAACTTTCCGTATATTGCGAGATCCACCCCTGCACCTGGTCCCTGGACCAGGTGCGAGAGTGGGGCGCCCAGGGCATCATCCTCTCCGGGGGCCCGGCCAGCGTCTACGAGGACGGCGCGCCGCGGATCGATCCCGGCGTGTTCGACCTGGGCCTGCCGGTCCTGGGCATCTGCTACGGCATGCAGGTCATGGCTCTGCTCCTGGGCGGCGAGGTCAAGCGCTCGGATCATCGCGAGTACGGCCCGGCCTTGATCAGGGTCAAGGAGCCGATCGGCGTCCTGGACGAATTACCGCTGGAGCAGCGGGTCTGGATGAGCCACGGCGACCGGATCGAGGCCGTACCGCCCGGGTTCACCATCGTCGCCGACTCGGCCAACTCGCCCGTGGCCGCCATGGCCGATGAGTCGCGCAAGCTCTTCGGCGTCCAGTTCCACCCCGAGGTCCACCACACCGAGCACGGCCCGGCCATCCTCAAAAAGTTTACTTACGACATCTGCGGCTGCACCGGGGCCTGGAACATGGCCGGGTTCATCGAGTCGACCATCGCCGCGGTCCGGGCCAAGGTGGGGGACGACCGGGTGATCTGCGGCCTGTCGGGCGGGGTGGACTCGTCGGTGGTGGCGGTGCTCTTGCACGAAGCCCTGGGCGACAAGCTGCACTGCATCTTCGTGGACAACGGCGTGTTGCGGGCCGGCGAGGTCGAGGAGGTGGTCGAGGTCTTTCGGGGGAAATTCCAGGTGCCGCTGGTCCACGTGGACGCGGCCGACCTTTTTCTCGATAAACTCCGTGGCGTCGAGGACCCGGAACAAAAGCGAAAGATCATCGGCGAAAATTTTATCCGGGTGTTCGAGGCCGAGGCCAGGAAGCTGGGCGACGTCAAGTGGCTGGCCCAGGGCACGCTTTACCCGGACGTGATCGAGTCCGTGTCCTTCAAGGGCCCCAGCGCCACCATCAAGAGCCACCACAACGTCGGCGGCCTGCCCGAGGTGATGGATCTCGAACTGATCGAGCCCTTGCGCGAGCTGTTCAAGGACGAGGGCCGGGAGGTCGGCCGCCGTTTGGGGCTGCCGGAAAGCATTGTCGGCCGCCACCCGTTTCCGGGCCCGGGCCTGGCCATCCGCATTCTGGGCGAGGTGTCGCCCGAGCGGCTGCGCATCCTGCGGGCCGCGGACACGATCGTCATGGACGAACTGCGGGCCTCGGGCTGGTACGACCAGGTGTGGCAGGGTTTCTGTGTGCTGTTGCCGGTCCGGACGGTGGGGGTGATGGGCGACGAGCGGACCTACGAGCACGTCATCGCCATCCGGTGCGTGGAGAGCGTGGACGCCATGACGGCGGACTGGAGCAAGCTGCCGGCGGAGTTATTGGCCCGGATGAGCAACCGGATCATCAACGAGGTCAAGGGCGTCAACCGTGTGGTGTACGACATAAGCAGTAAGCCACCGGCGACGATTGAGTGGGAATAGCATTGCAAGAAATGAAAGTTTCCAATATGAATACTGATGGCATATGTCTTAACGATAAAATTATAGGCATACTTGAATCAGATTTATCAGATCTCTTTTTTAGTGAACCTATTGAAAAAAATATTTTTAAAACAGGTGAGTTGGATGAACTATTTTTGTTATTTAGATCTTTTCTAAAAGCTAACGACCTGCAAGAAAGAGGTAATTCGGCCCAGGAAGTTATAGAGATTTTCTGGAGGAAGTTCTTCTACGGGCACTGGAGCTGGTTTGAAGGTTTTTTTTACAAGCTTCGAAACCTAGAAAATGCTGCCCATCTTTTTGATCCACAATCCCGAGATCATGTCATACATAGCCTAAATGTCTTTCTTTTTGGTATTTATCTTGTAAAAATCTGCAATTTTTTATATGAAGGTTGTTGGAAAAAAATTAGTGGTCCATTTACTATGTGGGGCTTTACCTCAACTGTCCACGACATTGGTTATCCAGCAGAAATACATAGTAGAAATCTTACATCCTGTCTAAAAACTGGGCTTCCTGATATTCAATTAGGTTTAAATTTTCTTATTGAATCTCTGACTAACTATGATAAACCAGAGAAAAGTTCGACAAAAAAAACGGGACGTCGTATTAATAATCATTTCGACATGATTGACAGCTATTTCTCAGCAAAAAAAATTGTCGTAGGAAAAAAGATAAAGCAAATATTTAACAAGAAATGTAGAGAATACGGTATTGTTGATCATGGTATATTTGGTTCAATAATTTTAACAAAATTTTTTGAGAGAATGTTTATTCCGATGCTTAAAACTGTATTGGAATCAGAGGAGATTGATGAGTATCTTCCTGAGGGTATGGATAGAGAGAAATTAGCATATGGTTTTAGAGATCAGTTATTTGGAGTATTCACTGCTGTTTGTTTACATAATATTAAACTGAAGGTTCCACTTGAAATGGAACAGCATCCGTTGGCTTATTTATTAATATTATGCGACGAGCTTCAGGAATGGAATAGATTTTCTTTTGGAAGAGAAATACTAAGTGATAAACAAGTTGATATCACTTATAGTTCAAAGACCTCACAATTAATAGTAAAATACGCATTGCCAAAAATAATTTGTATGGAGAAGGAAAAGCGAATTAAAGAAAAATTGGTACTCAGAGAATTTGATTTAGTAGTAAAGTCTTATATGGAAGACTCATGACCGACTTCGTTCACCTGCACGTCCACTCCGAGTTCTCCCTGCTGGACGGGGCCATCCGGATAAAAGACCTGGTGGACCGGGCCAAGGCCCTAAACATGCCGGCCGTGGCCCTGACCGACCACGGCAACATGTTCGGCGCGGTCAAGCTCTACCAGGCCGCGGTGAACGAGGGCGTCAAACCGATCATCGGCTGCGAGATCTACATCGCCCCGGACTCGCGCCTGAACCGCGACTACGCCAAGAACGCGCCCATCTACTACCACCTGCTGCTCCTGGCTCAAGATTTGACCGGGTATAAGAACCTGGTCCACCTGGTGTCGGCCGCTTATATGGAGGGTTTTTATTACAAGCCCCGCATCGACCGGGATATTTTGGCCAAATACAAGGACGGTCTGATCGCCTGTTCGGCCTGCCTCAAGGGCGAGCCGGCCTTTTGGCTGGACAAGGGCCGGGAGGACCGGGCCACCGAGGCGGCCCGGTTCTATCGGGACCTGTTGGGCGACCAGAATTTCTTCATCGAACTCCAGGACGCCGATCTCCCGGAACAAAAAAGAGTCAACCCCGGCCTGATCGACCTGGCCCGGGATTTGGGCCTGGGCCTGGTGGCGACCAACGACTGCCATTACCTCCACCGGGCCGACAACCGGGCCCACGACGTGCTGCTGTGCATCGGCACGGGCAAGACCCTGGCCGAGGAAAACAGGCTGAAATTCGGCAGCCAGGAGATGTATTTCAAGTCCGCGGACGAGATGGCCGCCCTGTTCGGCCGCACGCCCGAGGCCCTGTCCAATACCGTGGCCATTGCCGAGCGCTGCCAGGTGGACCTGCCCGTGGGCAAGATTCACTTCCCGGCTTACGCCCCGGCCAACGGCCGGACCGAGGCCGAGGAACTGGAGCACCTGGCCCGGGAGGGTTTTCAGAAACGCCTGGCCCAGATCAGGAAGGGCGGCCGGGAGATAGACGAGGCCGAATACCAGCGTCGCCTGGAGTACGAGCTGGACGTCATCAAGGAGATGGGCTTTCCCGGCTACTTCCTGGTGGTGGCCGATTTCATCAACTGGGCCAAGGGCCGGGACATCCCGGTCGGCCCGGGCCGGGGCAGCGCCGCGGGGTCCCTGGTGTCCTACTCTTTAGGCATCACCGACATCGATCCCCTGCAGTATGGCTTGTTCTTCGAGCGGTTTCTGACCCTGGAGCGCAAGTCCATGCCCGACATCGACGTGGACTTCTGCGTCCGTCGCCGCGACGAGGTTCTGGACTACGTGGTCAAAAAGTACTCGGCCGAGTCGGTGGCCCAGATCACCACCTTCGGCCGGCTCCAGGCCCGCCTGGTGCTCCGGGACGTGGGCCGGGTGCTGGGGCTGACCTACGGCGAGGTGGACCAGATCGCCAAGCTGATCCCGAACCGGATCGGGATCACACTAGAAAAGGCCGTGGCCGAGGAGGAACGCCTCCGGGAGCGAATCGAGCAGGACCCCCGGGTGGCCGAGATGATCGAGATCGCCAAGCGGCTCGAAGGCCTGCGCCGCCACGCCGGGACCCACGCCGCCGGGGTGGTCATCGCCAACGGGGCCATCGTCGACCACGTGCCGCTCTACCGGGGCCGGGAAAACGAGACGGTCACCCAGTTCGACATGAAGGACGTCGAGAAGATCGGCCTGATCAAGTTCGACTTCCTGGGGCTTCGGAACCTGACGGTCATCGATGACGCGGTCAAGATCATCCGCCGCCGGATGGCCCCGGATTTTGACGTCAGCGCCATTCCCATGGACGACGCGGCCACCTTCGAACTCCTGAGCCGGGGCGACACCACCGGCGTGTTTCAGCTCGAATCGAGTGGCATGCGCTCGCTTCTGACCAGGCTCAAACCCAACTGCTTCGAGGACGTGATCGCCCTGGTGGCTCTGTACCGTCCCGGACCGCTCGAGTCGGGCATGGTCGATGATTTCGTCAAGCGCAAGCACGGCCAAACGGCGGTCACCTATCCGCTGCCGCAGTTGGAGCCGATCCTCAAGGAGACCTACGGCGTCGTCGTCTACCAGGAGCAGGTGATGCAGATCGCCCAGGAGCTGGCCGGCTACTCCCTGGGCGAGGGCGACATCCTGCGGCGGGCCATGGGCAAGAAGGTGGCGGCGATCATGGCCCAGCAGAGGGAACGCTTTTTGTCCGGCTCGGTCGAACGGGGCATTGACCGCGGCAAGGCCGAGTTCCTGTTCGATCTGATCGAGAAGTTCGCCGGCTACGGGTTCAACAAGTCCCACTCGGCGGCCTACGCCCTGATCGCCTATCAGACCGCGTACCTCAAGGCCCACTATCCGGTGGCCTTCATGGCGGCGCTCTTGACCTCGGACATGAACAACACCGACATGGTCGTTCGGTTCATGGCCGAGTGCCGGGAGAGGGACATCGCCGTGGCCCCGCCCGACGTGAACGAGTCGGGGGTCGCGTTTTCGGTGGTGGGTGAGAAACACGACACCATCCGCTTCGGCCTGGCGGCGGTCAAGAATGTCGGCCAATCGGCCATCGAATCGATCATCGAGGTCCGGGAGGAAGGGGGCCCGTTCACCGGACTCTACGATTTCTGCTCGCGGGTGGATCTGAGACGGGTGAACAAGCGGGTCGTCGAGTCGCTGATCCAGGCCGGGGCTCTTGACTCGGTCGAGCCGAATCGTCGCCGATTGATGGTTAATCTTGAAGAAGCTCTTGGCCAGGGACAGGCTGCGGCTCGGGATCGAGAGGGTGGTCAGTTCAGCATGCTGGAGGTATTTGCTGAACAATCACCTGAAATCGAGACCATGACGTTGAGTGTGGAAGGTGACGACTGGCCCCATCTCGAGCGCCTGGCCCGGGAAAAGGAGGCCCTGGGGTTTTACTTGAGCGGCCACCCGCTCGATGGGTACACCGAGGTCTTGGCCGGCCTGACCGACACGGACACGGCCCGGGTGGCCGTGGCCAGGGACGGCCGGACGGTGCGGCTGGGCGGCCTGATCGTGGACCAGAAGGAGATCACCACCAAGAGCGGCGACCGGATGGCCTTTGTGACCATCGAGGACCTGGTCGGGACCCGGGAGGTGGTGGTCTTCGCCCGGGTGTACAAGGAGTGCGTCGAGGTCTTGTCGGGCGATGACCCGGTTCTGATCGCGGCCCGGGTCCAGCGCGAGGAGGATACGGTCAAGCTCCTGGCGGACAAGATCGTCTCGCTGGACGAGGCGGCCTCCCGGCCGGTGGTCCGACTGGTGCTCAATCTGCGCGATTGGGACCGGGAGCAACTGTCGGCGCTCAAAAAGATTCTGGTGGGCAACCGGGGCGCCTGCCGGGTGTTTTTGCGGCTGGACCTGGAGGACAAGGGGCGGGTCCTGGTCGCCCTGCCCGATCTGTACCGCGTCGAGCCGGGGAGGGCGGTCGAGTCCCGGATAAAGGATATCTTCGGCGCCGAGGTGGTGGAGAGGCACTTCGGCTGAAGACAAGTCCGCCGCGTTTTTCCGCCGTCGGTTCCGGGTGACCGGCCTCGGGTCAGGCCGAATCGATGTCTCGGTGCGGGGGTGGCTCCGGAGCCGAGCGATTACTTCTTGGAAAACAACTCCGGGTCCTCTTCGATCATGAGCTTGTATTCCTCAGGGTAAAGTCTCGCCAGGCACTCTTGACAGAGGCCATGGCTGAACTCGGCCTCGGAATGATTCTTGAGGTAGACCTCCAACTGGTGCCAATATCCATGGTCGTCCCGGATTTTCTTGCATGAACTGCAGATCGGAATGAGACCGGACAAGGTCTTGACCCTTGCCAAGGCCTCCTGGAGTTCGACGATCAGCTTTTCGAGCTCGGCCTCGGCCCGCCGGCGCTCGCCAATCTCCTTTCCGAGTTTTTCGTTGGCGGCCTCGAGCTGGGCCGTGCGCTCCTGGACAATGTCCTCCAGATGATCCCGGTACCGGGCCAGTTCATCCTTGGTCCGCAGCCGCTGGGTGATGTCGCGAGCCACGCCGACAAACCCCCGAGGATTTCCGGCCGGGTCCCAGAAGACGGACATGGACAGTTCGCATGGAAACACCGAGCCGTCCTTTCTTTTCATGGTATAGACCATATCGTTGACAACTCTCGTTTGAAAAACCGACACGCAGTGCTCCGCGAGGCGCTCCCCATCCTCAAAGACAAATAAACCCATAACGTTTTCTACGTTCGCCAGCATGTCTTTCAGGCTGTCATATCCGTGGTTGGTCACGGTCACGGGGTTGGCCATGATGATATTACCGGCCAGATCGGTCAGCATGATGC
The DNA here is from genome assembly GCA_018812395.1 of Pseudomonadota bacterium. Taxonomy (GTDB): domain Bacteria; phylum Desulfobacterota; class Desulfarculia; order Desulfarculales; family JAHJDS01; genus JAHJDS01. The sequence goes on along the minus strand of JAHJDS010000545.1, from coordinate 3,059 downwards.
CGTCGGGCGAGGTCTCGACCAGGGTGCGGTAGAGGTCCTCGGACTCCCTCAGCGCCTCCTCGACGCGTTTGCGCTCAGTAAGTTCCTGATTATAATCTTTCAACCTCCGCAACATAAACCATAACAATCCAATAACCAGTGAAAGTGGAAGTGTGACTATTACTTCATCAATCTCCAAGTGTTCCAATGGTCTAGAAATACGATGGATGAAGTCGAAGAAATCAAACAATATCCCCAACACCACAAAAACGGCGGAAAAGATGAGGACGATGAGGGCGTCACGGATCACGACTTGGCGGTGCTTCAAGAGACTCCTCCCCATCAACAAACCCTGTCCGAGCGGCCCCAAGGTGCTGGTGCGACTCACCCTTTGTCAGGTCCGGATGGCGGGTGATCATCTGGGAGGGAGGGCGGGCATCATCGACGCCGGGCCGGAACGCCGCTCGGTGGCCTTCACCACTGTGAGCCGGTTTCCTCGGCCTATCGTTATTCCTTTTACTACATTTTTCAGGTCATATCCAGACTTTTTTTTGTTCAGCGGCGTAATCCCCATGCCTTTATCAGCTCCACGGATGATTATCATTTCCCGCTTCACCCCCTTGGTTGGTCAACATTGCTGGAGACAAATTATCAGATCTCGGCACGTTGAACTTGACAAACAGCGTAATAATTACATTCTAACTCGACCTCAAGACAACGATGGTCAATCGGCCGGGCCAAACAGACATTGCCCCGCACACACCATCGATGACGGCGCGTCACGCGCCAATCGACGCCGTCATGTCCCGGGTCTGAGAGCGTTTTGCAACGCTCTCAAAGTGTGCTTCCGCGGGTATTTTCGTTAACCGAGAACAGGCAGGGGCGCGTTTTTGGTCGGCGCTTCCCCCAGGGCAAAGACCATCGGTTTCTTGCCCTTTTCTCGAAACATGGCGACCACGGTCCCGGCGCGCTTGGTCTGGTCCCGGTGCCCGGTGAACCGAAGGCCCTTGTCCTCGCTTTGGTGACGAACATCCTCGGCGGCCATGACGGTCAGGGCGTGGGGAAAACCATGGCGGGACCGGCTGCTGCATGAGGCGATCGTGTAGCGCGGATTAAGGGTCTCCATGACCTCCAGGGTAATCCCATGCTTGCTCATGTGGTGCGGGGCCTTCAGGACCTGGCAGCGCAGCGGGCGGTGCTTGACCACCTCCGGATCGATCATCCGACCCCGGTTGCCGGTGCGCACCAGTTCCGGGAACTCCTCGGTTATTCGGGACCAGGCGTCGAATTGGGCGTCCCCGGTCAGGATAACGGTGCTTTGCAGAATCCGCTCCTGCTCGGAGAGGTCCGCCTTTTCCCCGGGCTCCAGGTAATATGGCGCGATGTCCCGGGGGGGGTATTCCAGCTTGAGGACGATCGAGGCGTTGTTGATGTTTGTCCCAAAGGTGTCGTATCGGTTTTTCAGCTGGATGGACGGACTCAAGACCAGGACCCGCACCCGGTTGACGGTGGTCTCGAAGCCGCTGGTCGGATAAACCACTCGAATCTCGGGATGGTTGCGGAGCAACCGGATCAGGTCGTAGTGGGTTTTGGACACGTCGCGAAAACCGCTGTCCCAGAACTGGTCGATGACGAGGTTGTTGTCCAGGCACCAGGTGATGATCTCGGCCAGACCCTTGGTGTGGTCGTAGTGGGGATGGGTGGCGCAGACGAAGGGAATGGTTTGGGCCCCCAAGGCCTTCAGGGCGGCGATGGTTTTCGAGGCGTTGTAGCCATCCACCACGGCGCAGGCCGTTTTGGTCCCGTATTTGGGGGGGAAACGGATGACGATGGCGTCGCCGTCGCCCACGTTGAGCACCATCACCATCAGGGAGTCGTTGGTGGCGTGCTTTTTTATTTGCTCGGTGGGGTTATCGCGTTGCATGACGACGCCTCTTTCACTTCAAGAAGACGTTTGTTTTGATGATGCCCTCGATCGTTTTGGCCAAAGCGGACACGTCCTCGACCTTGGCCTCCGTGATCTGAGCGGCGCTCAGCTTATAGAACTGCTCCTTGATCGCTATCCGGGACAGCTCGCGTGACCCGTCCGGGTCCAGCAGGAGGTGCCTTTGGCGGGCCTCGGCGCCGGTGACGGATTTGGGGTCGAACTTCCGGTTCAATAGTGACCCGTCGACGACAAAGAAGACATCGCCCTCCTGAAGTCGACGGGAGCGAACAAACCCGACAAAGCCCTCCACCAGTCGGCACTTCAAAAAATCCTCCCGTTCGTCCGTCCAGGCCTCGATCCGATAGTCCGTGGCGTCGGCGCCCGAGGCCCGTCGGCTGCGGAGGAGCCTGGCGGTGCCGTTGGCAAAGACCTCGTCCACCACGATCCGTTCGGCCTTGGGGCCGCGGGCCGGCGGGGCATTGCTTGCCCGTCCACGATCGCCGCTTCCATCCATGATCCCACCCCCATCGTTTGGGTGTTGCCGAAACATCACCCGACCGGTCTCCAGGACCGGAGCCCCCTGACGCGGCCTCGGACGTTTCGGGTTGGCGGGCGGTTTGGAGTAATCGCTGGAGTTGCAGGAAAGACAATCACAAAGACCTTGAACGACGCCCTATAGAGTCCAAATTACATGACAATCATGGAAATGGCAAGGGTTATTTTATTTATTTCCGTGTCGTCGGGCCCGATCAAGGCCGGTCGAGCCGTGGGGCCGCCCCGCCGGGTTCGCCGACAAGACCCTCCACGTCTGCGACCTGTCGTGCGTCAACTTCAGGCTGGTCTACCCCCGGCTCAATCGGCTGACGCCCCGAAAATACTTCGGCACCCGGACGGCCTGGTATATCGATACCTTTGCCCTAACTGTACTTCACGAGTACTTTCACCAGCGCTGCTACCTTGCCTGGCGGGCGGGCAAGCCGCCGGCCGCGATCAACCGGCAGGACCGGGACGACGACGGCATCCCCGACCATCTCGAACCGGGCCTCAATTTCGATCCCCGCAAGTTCCAGACCTATTTACCTCAAAAATTGAGCCGAGTCGGTGGAGACGAGGAGTGGCTGGCCTATGAGGAGATGGGCCGCCACCGGATCGG
>JAHJDS010000544.1 GCA_018812395.1 Pseudomonadota bacterium | reverse complement strand
GACGGGGTGGGCACCAAGCTCAAGCTGGCCTTCCTGATGAACAAACATGACACCGTCGGTATAGACCTGGTGGCCATGTGCGTCAACGATATTATCGTCTGCGGGGCCCGGCCGCTGTTGTTCCTCGACTATCTGGCCATGGGCCGGTTGGACGAGGAGGTGGCGGCCAGCGTCATCGAGGGCGTGGCCGAAGGCTGCCGCCGGGCCAAAGCGGCCCTGATCGGCGGCGAGACGGCGGAGATGCCCGGATTCTACCCCGAAGGCGAGTACGACCTGGTCGGGTTCGTCACCGGCGTGGTGAACAACGACCGCATCATCGACGGCGCCGAGGTCAGCGTCGGGCAGGTCCCGATCGGCCTGGCCTCGAGCGGTCTGCACAGTAACGGCTACTCCCTGGTCAGAAGGATCATCCTCGAGGACCTTCAAATCGACCTGGCCTCCAAGTGCGACTTCGCCGACCACACCTGGGGCCAGGAACTGCTCACCCCGACCATCATCTACGCCGAGACGGTCAAGGTCCTGGTGCGCGACTTCAAGGTCAAGGGCATGGCCCACATCACCGGCGGCGGGCTGTTGGGCAACCTGCCCCGGATCATGCCCCGGGGGCTCAAGGCGGTCATCGACCGGGGCTCGTGGGAGGCGCCGCCCATTTTCGATTTCCTGCAGGATCACGGCCGCATCTCGGACGACGAGATGCTGACCACCTTCAACTCCGGCGTGGGCCTGGTGGTCTGCGTCCCGGCCGAGGAGGTCGAGGAGGTCCTCGACCGGTTGTCGGCCCTGGGGGAGAAGGCCTGGGCCATCGGTCGCGTCCAGGCCCGCCAGGAGGACGAAGTCGGGGTCGAGGTGGTCGGTTGAGGCGTTTTGGGGCCGATTCACCGAAAAAACTTGCCAAAACAAAAGACGGCGGGTATAACTACTGATTCGCGTCAAATAAAGGACAAGGACCACGCCATGAGTCAAGTGTGTGATATATGCGGCAAGCGGCCGATGACCGGCTTCAACGTCTCCCACGCCCACAATAAGACCAAACGCCGGTTCATGCCCAACCTCCAGCGGGTGCGGGTCATCGAAAACGGGGCGGTGCGCCGGAAACAGGTCTGCACCAAGTGCCTCAAGGCCGGCAAGGTGGTCAAGGCCTCGCGGACCAGTGGCCGCTGGACCGAATAGACCGACCCGACCGACAGCCCGACAGATTATTCGAGACGACCGGGGTGACCGGTCCGGCCGGGTCCGGTCGGACCGTCAGTCCGGCCTTCTTTTAGCCGTCTCGGCCGAGGCCACCACCCGGCTGACGGTCAGGACGTGCTTGACCCGCTTCAAATCCCTGATAATGGTCTCGAGGTGACCGGCGTCGGCGACCTCGAGGGCGAAGGTGCCCACGGCCCGCCCGTCGGGCTCGGTGGACACCTGGGCCGCCAGGACCGAGGCGTCGTTCTTGGTCAGGGTGGCGGCGATGTCGGCCAGGATCCCCTTGCGGTCCCGGCTGACCACCCTCAGCTCGACGGTGTGCCTCTCGTCGGCCGACTGGTCCCACTCGACCTCGACGATGCGCCGGGGATCGGCGCCAGTGATCTTGGGGCAATCGGCCCGGTGGACGCTCACCCCCCGGCCGCGGGTGATGAAGCCCAGGATGTCCTCGCCGGGCAGGGGATGACAGCACTTGGCCAGCCGCACCATGACGCCGTCTTCGCCCCGAACCTTGATGCCCTCCTTGGGCTTTTTAGGCGCCCGCCGGGTCAGCCGCTCCAGGATGGTGCGCTGGATGCGCTCCGGCTCGGTTTGCTCGGCCGGCGACAGCCGGCCGGCCACCAGACGGGCCGACAGCTTGCCGAACCCCACCGCCGCCAGCAGGTCGTCCTCGGCCTGGAAACTGAATTCCCCGGCCACGGATTTGACCCGGCCCTCCTTGATCAGGGCGCCGAGATCCTCGTTCAGTCTCTTGAGTTCCCGGCCCAGCATGTCCCGGCCCAGGTCGATGAACGACTCCCGATCCTCGGTCTTGACCCACTGGCGGATGCGGGCCCGGGCCTTGGGCGACTTGACGTAGGTCAGCCAGTCCTTGGAGGGATGCTGCTTGTTGGCGGTGATGATCTCGACGATGTCCCCGGTCTTCAGTTCGTGGCGCAGGGGAACCATCCGGCCGTTGACCCGGGCCCCCTGGCAGTGGTGGCCCACCTCGGAGTGGACGGCGTAGGCGAAGTCCACCGGCGTCGACCCCTTGGGCAGGTCCTTGACCTCGCCGGTCGGGGTGAAGACGTAGACCTCCTCGGGATAGAGGTCCACCCGCAGGGTCCGCAGGAACTCCCGCGGGTCGGTAGTTTCCCGCTGCCACTCCAGGAGGCTCCGCAGCCAGGCAAAGCGCTCCCCTTCGACCTGGTCCATGCCGCCGCCACCCTCCTTATAGCGCCAGTGGGAGGCGATGCCCGACTCGGCCACCAGGTGCATCTCCTCGGTCCGGATCTGGATCTCCATCCGCTCGCCGTAGGGGCCGACCACGGCGGTGTGCAGGGCCTGGTACATGTTGGCCTTGGGAATGCCGATGTAGTCCTTGAACCGTCCCGGAATGGGCCGCCAGATCGAGTGGACGACGCCCAGGGCCTCGTAGCAATCCTTGACCGACTCCAGGATGATCCGGAAGCCGACCAGGTCGTAAAGCTGGTCCAGGCTCAGTCTCTGGTCCAGCATCTTCCGGTAGATCGAGTAGTAGTGCTTGAATCTCCCCTCGACCCGGCCCCGGAGGCCGAGGTCGGCCATGGCCTGGGACATGGCCGTCTTTATTTCCCCCATGTACCTGGTTTCCTGGCCTCGATACCGGGCGATGCCGTCCTTGATCTGGCGATAGATGTCCGGTTCGAGGTAATACAGGGACAAATCCTCGAGCTGGCTCTTGAAGGCGCCGATGCCCAGGCGCCCGGCCAGGGGGGCGTAGATGTCCAGGGTTTCCCGGGCGATGCGTCGCTGGGCCTCGGGCTGGTGGTAGCCCAGGGTCCGCATGTTGTGCATCCGGTCGGACAGCTTGACCAGGACGACTCGAATGTCGTCGGCCATGGCCAGGATCATCTTCCGGATGTTCTCGGCCTGGTGCTCGGTCCGGCTGGCGAAGTCCATCCGGGTGATCTTGGTCACGCCGTCGACGATACGCCGGACCTCCTCGCCGCACAGTTCATCGATCTCGGCCAGGCTGGTCGGCGTCTCCTCGAGGACGTCGTGCAGCAACCCGGCGCTGATCGAGACCGCGTCCAGCTTGAGTTCGCTCAGCAGCCCGGCCACTTCGAGGGGATGATGGAGGTAGGGCTCGCCTGACAGGCGGTTCTGGCCCTGGTGGGCATGGGCCGTGAAGACGTAGGCCTTCTGGATCAGGTCGACGTCGGCCTGGGGGTGATATTCGAGGACCTTGTCAATTATCTCCCCGATCCGATACATCTGGGCGGCGACCCCCGGTCTTAGTCCGTCAGGCCGTTCGGCCGGCGGTCGCCAGTTCGGCCACCGCGGCCACGGCCTCACCCCGAGCCACGAGGGTGAAGTCCTTTTCGGCCCGCTTTTTCAGTTCCACCTTGCCTTGGGCCAAGGCCTTTTGGCCGACCGTCAGTCTGAGCGGCACGCCCAGCAGATCGGCGTCCTTGAACTTGACCCCGGCCCGAAGGTCCCGATCGTCCAGCAGGGCGTCGAGGCCGGCGGCCGACAGCCCGTGGTAAAGCTCTTCGGCGGCCCGCCGCACCTCCTCGTCCCGGGCGGCCACCGGCAGGACCACCACCTGGTAGGGGGCCATGGGCAGGGGGAAAATGATGCCGTTTTCGTCGTGGTTCTGTTCGATGGACGCGGCCACGGTCCGGCCGATGCCGATGCCGTAGCAGCCCATGACCATCGGTTTTTCCTCGCCGTCCTCGGCGGTGAAGTTGGCCCCCATGGCCGTCGAGTACTTCGTGCCCAGCCGAAAGATGTGCCCGACCTCGATGCCCCGGGTGATCTCGATCTCGCCGCCGCAGCGGGGACAGGAATCAAGAGCGGTGATGGCCCGGATGTCGGCGACCTTCATCGCCTTGAAGTCGCGGCCCAGGTTGACCCCGGTCAGGTGATAATCATCTTGGTTGGCCCCGGTGACGAAATCGGCCATCAGAGCCACCGCCGCGTCGACGTGGATCGGCCCGTCCAGGCCCACCGGGCCGGCGAACCCGACGGCGGCCCCCGAGACCCGCTCGACGGTGCTCGGGTCGGCCAGTTCCACCTCGACCGCGCCGAGGAGGTTCCGGATCTTGACCAGGTTCAGTTCGTGGTCGCCGCGGACCAGGGCCGCCACGGGGCTCTCGTCGGCCAGGAGGATGATCGTCTTGACCAGCCGGGTCGGGTCGATTTTTAGAAAGTCGCAGACCTCGGCCACGGTGTGCATGCCCGGGGTGTGGACCTCCCGGACCTCCTCGGCGGCCGTCGGCCGCGGACCGTCTTCGGCCTTGACCTCGGCCTTCTCGATGTTGGCCGCGTAGTCGCAGGCCCGGCAGACGGCGATCTCGTCCTCGCCGGTGTCGGCCAGGACCATGAACTCGTGAGAGAACGAGCCGCCGATGGCCCCGGTGTCGGCCTCGACGGCCCGGAAACCCAGCCCCAGCCGCTCGAAGACGCGGCCATAGGCCTCGTACATCCGCCGGTAACTCTCGGCCGCGGCGTCGTCGTCCACGTCAAAGGAGTAGCCGTCCTTCATGATGAACTCGCGGCCGCGCATCAGCCCGAAGCGGGGCCGGATCTCGTCGCGAAACTTGGTCTGGATCTGGTAGAGGTTGACCGGCAACTGGCGGTAGGAGCGGACCTCGCCCCGGACCAGGGCCGTCACCACCTCCTCGTGGGTCGGGCCCAGGCAGAAGGGGTGGTTGTGCCGGTCCACGAACCGCAGGAGTTCCCGGCCGTAGTGCTCCCAGCGACCCGACTCCTCCCACAGCTCGGCCGGCTGCACGGCGGGCATCATGATCTCCTGGGCCCCGGCCCGGTTCATCTCCTCCCGGACCACGTTCTCGACGCGGCGCACGGCGGCCAGGCCGTAGGGCAGCAGGTTGTAGATGCCGGCCGCCACCTTGCGGATCATGCCGGCCCGGAGCATCAACCGGTGGGAGACGATCTCGGCGTCGGCCGGTGTTTCCTTGAGTGTGGGCAGATAGAGATTCGAGCAGCGCATCAACCCTCCGCCGGTTTTCCGTCCTGGCCCAGGGACCTGACCTCGGCCATCAATTCATCCAGAAGCCGCTCGGCCGGCACGTCGCGCTTGATGATCCGGCCCTGCCGGAAGAGCACGCCGCCGGCCTTGGCCGCCGCCAGACCGACGTCGGCCGCCCTGGCCTCGCCGGGGCCGTTGACCTCGCAGCCCATGACGGCCACCGTCAGCGGCGCGGTCATGTCCGCCACCAGGGACTCGACCCGGGCGGCCAGGGGGGCCAGGTCCTGACGGCAGCGCCCGCAGGTCGGACAGGACACCAGGTCCACGCCCCGGCGCCTGACCCCGGCCGCCCGGAGGATGGCGTACCCCAGGGCGACCTCGACCACCGGATCGCCGGTGACCGAGACGCGAATAGTGTCGCCGATGCCCTCGAGCAGAAGCGCGCCGATACCCAGGGCGCTCTTGACGGCGCTGGTCAGGGGCGGCCCGGCCTCGGTCACGCCCAGGTGCAGCGGCACGTCCGACTCTTGGGCCATCAGTCGGTAGGCGGCGATGGTCAGCGGCACGTCCGAGGCCTTGAGCGACACCTTGACCTGGTCGAAACCGACCTCGTCAAGGAGCCGGAGCTGACCCAGGGCGCTCCTAACCATGGCCTCGGGCGTCGGCCGGCCGTACTTGGCCAGCAGGTCCTTTTCCAGGGACCCGGCGTTGACCCCGATCCGGAGGGGCGCGTTCTTGGCCCCGGCCGCCTCGGCCAGGCGGCGGACCTTGTCCGCCGAGCCGATGTTGCCCGGGTTGATCCGGAGGGCGTCGATCCCGGCCTCGAGGGCGGTCAGGGCCAGTTGGTGATCAAAGTGGATGTCCGCCACCAGGGGCGCATCTGTCGCGTCGCGGATGGCGAACAGGGCCCGGGCGGCCTCGGCGTCGGGCACGGCCAGGCGGATGATCTCCGCCCCGGCCCGGGTCAAGGCCTCGATCTGGACCGCGGTGGCGGCCACGTCCCGGGTGTCGGTCTTGGTCATGGACTGGACCGACACCTGTGCCCCGCCGCCCACGGCCACGGCCCCGATTTGCACCTGACGGCTCGATCGGCGCTCGATTTTCCGGCCTTCCGCGGGTGACATGGAGCCAGTATGGACCAGGCGAAACACCTTGTCAACAAACCGAAAACCCGGCCAGGCCTTGTCAGAAGGCCCCTGACAAGGCTATGGTAGAGTCGATTTTGGAACCAGGAGGAGGTCCATGCCGCTCACGCCCCTCTTCGACCCCGCCTCGGCCGGCAGGCCGATGCGCGTCGCCGCCTTCCTGTCCGGCTCGGGCAGCAACGTCGTCAAAATCATCGAGCGCCAGGTCGAGCTGGAACAAGAGCGGGGCCGGAGCCCGTTCGAGGTGGTGTTCCTGTTCTCGGACACGACCGACGGCTCGTGCCGGGGGGAGCAAATCGCCCACCAATACGAAAAACCATACTTCGCCCGGGACATAAGGCGCTGGCACGCCAAACGGGGGCTCGATCGGACCGTGGCCACCCCCGAGGGCTGGGCCGCCCGGGAAAGGTTCGACCAAACCGCCCGAAAGCTGGTGGCCGCCTTCGAGATCGACGTCAACGTCCTGGCCGGGTACATGAGCGTCATCACCCTGCCCCGCTGCGTCAACGTCCACCCGGCCGATTTGAGCGTCAAGACCGCGGACGGCCGCCGCCGCCTCGTCGGCGACCACGCCGTCAAGGACGCCATCGCCGCCGGGCGGACCGAGCTTCGATCCTCGACCCTGTGGACCGACAAGGGGGTGGACACCGGGCCGGTGCTCATGATCTCGGCGGCCCTGCCCGTCGAGCTGCCCGCGCCCCGGGAAGAACTAGGCACCGATCCGACCCGGCTGCGCCGGGTCGCAGGCGAGCACCAGGAACGGCTCAAGGAGATCGGTGACTGGGTCATTTTCCCCAAGACCATCGAGTACCTGGCCGAGGGGCGTTACGCCGGGGACGAGTCCGGCGTGATCCACTTCGACGGCCGGCCCACGCCCGACGGTCTTCGACTGGACTAATCCCACCCCGGTGCCATTCCAAGCGGGAGGGTTCGACTAATGACGTCGCTGCCTGAACAAAAAAAACACATCGTCCGCATCTGCCATCGCATGGCCGAGCGGGGATTCGTCGCCGCCACGGACGGCAACGTCTCGGTCCGGCGGGACGACCGGCTGGTGATCACGCCCTCGGGGCTGAACAAGGGTTTCGTGCGCGAGGACGACCTGATCGAGACCGATATGCGGGGCCGGGTCATCAACGGCGCGGGCCGACCGTCCTCGGAGATCAGGATGCACCTCTTGGTCTACGAGCTGCGGGGAGACGTGGGGGCCGTGGTCCACGCCCACCCGCCCCTGGCCACCGCCTTTTCCCTGGCCGGGGTGTCCCTGGCCCGCTGCATCCTGCCCGAGGTGGTCATGACCCTGGGGGCCATTCCGACCATTGACTACGCCACGCCGACCACCGCCGAAGTGCCCGAGGTCATCCGGGAGCCGATCCGGAAATTCGACGCCCTCATCCTGGCCCGCCACGGCACGCTGACCGTGGGGCCCGATCTGATGAGCGCCTACAACAAGCTGGAAAAGGTCGAGCACACCGCCGAGATCACCCTGGCCGCCCGGAACCTGGGCGGCGCGGAGGCGCTGCCCGTCGAGGAGATCGACCGCCTGACCGCCATGGGCCGGGAGATGGGCCTGTTGGGACCGGAAACGGTCTGCGTCGGCTGCGGCGGGTGCGGCCGCCCGGCCGCGGACCAGTCCGGACTGGACGAGGAGCGCATCGCCCGCCTGGTGGCCCGGGAACTGGCCGAGACCTGATCCCCGTCAGCACCCCCACCCGCGGCCGGCCACTTCCCCCGTTCCCCTCAGGCCACGGCCGCCTCCAGCAGTTGCTCCATGAAAGCCTCGATGTTGGTCCGGGCCTGGTCCTCGCTAAAACACCGCAGATCGTTCAGATCGCCGTCGATGACCAGGGTCGGCAGGTCG
>JAHJDS010000543.1 GCA_018812395.1 Pseudomonadota bacterium | reverse complement strand
TCTAGGGCCTTATCCGTGACGAGATCGAGCGGGCCAACCGGGAATTGGCCCGGGTCGAGCAGGTCAAGGTCTTTCGGATCATCCCCAAGGAGTTGGACCCCGAGGCCGACGGCGAACCGATCACGCCCACCCGAAAGGTCAAGCGGGAACTGATGTACCGGCAGTTCGAGGCCCTGGTGGAGTCCATGTACAGCGATAGGGAGGAGCGGCTGGTGGCGGCCGAGGTGGGCGATCTGCTCCAGGAATCGGCCAACTAAACCCGCCTCTTGGAGGCGGACAACAGGGGGAAAAGTCATGATTGCCAAGAAACTGATTATTGCCGTGGTCGCTTTGGGCCTGACGGTCCTGGGGGCGGGCCCGGGACTGGCCAAGAAGCCGTACGTCATCGGGGTCAGCATCAACGTCACCGGTCCGGCCTCGGGCATGAGCGCCCCGGCCAAGGACGCCCTGGACATCTATTTCAAAAACGTCAACGCCCGGGGCGGCATCAACGGCCATCCGGTTAAGCTCATCTTCGAGGACAACGCCGCCAGGCCCTCACGGGCCGCGGCCCACGCCCGGAAGTTCGTCACCCAGGAGAAGGTGGCCCTGATGGTCAACGCCAGCCTGTCGAGCACCTTTAGGCCCATGATCCAGGTCGCCCGGCGCTACAAGGTGCCGCTGTACTACGCCGGCGCGGTCTGCCCCACGGCGGTTTACCCGCCCCAGGCGGCCAAGTACCAGTTCTGCTCGACCTGGTTCGGCGAGACCTATGACTCGGCCTACGCCCTGAGCGTCATCAAGGGGCTGGCCAAGGGCAAGAAGGTCAAGTTGGCCCTGGTGGCGATGAACATCCCGGTCTCCCGGCGAGAGGTCCTGGCCGCGGCCAGGATCGCCAAGAAGATGGGTTTCGAGGTGGTCGAGGTCCAGGCCGTGCCGCCGCCCACCCGTGACTACACCCCCTTCGTCACCCGGATCAAGCTGAAAGGGGCCAACTTCGTCTACGTCTGGGCGCCGTGGGTGACGGTCATCAAGACCCTGACCGGGCTTAGGAAACTGGGCTGGAAGGGCTATGTCGTCAACGGGGCCCATCTGCCCGGCGAGGCCGACATGCTTCGCCTCAAGGATCCCAAGTGGTACGTCTTTGTGGGCAATTCCTTCTTCATCGAGAACCTGGCCGTGCACCGTCAGATCAAGGCCTTGGCCAAGAAGTACAGTCACGTCTACCCGGTGACCCACCTGGCCGAGGGCTGGGTCTCGGCCATGGTGTTGCACGCCATTCTGAAAAAGACGGGCTGGCCGGCCACGCCCCAGAAGGTCATGGCCGCCATGAACAAGCTCAAAGTGAACACCCGTGGGCTGCGGGGCGGACCCATCGTCTGGACCAGGACCAACCACTACCGGACGTTTAACTACTACAAGCTCTACAAGTGGAACCCGGTCAAGAAGAAAATTGTCATCCTCAAGCCCTGGCGAGCGGTGCCCATCAAGCGGTGATCCAAGGCCATAACACTTCAGGGTCCGGGGGCGGCGTCACTTATTACCCCTGCCGCGGCGCCGCCTCCGGGTCCCAAACCAACGACCCTCGAGCCTGAACCGAGCGCAAGCCATGCAGATCGTGGTCAACATCATTGTCCTGGCCGCCACCTACAGCTTGGTGTGCTGCGGCTACGTCCTGGTCTACCGGGCCAGCCGGGTGCTCAACCTGGGCCACGGCGAGCTGGTGGCCCTGGGTGGCTATTTTGTCTTCACCGTGGCCCTGTCCGGCCACCCCGTGCCCTCGTTCGTGCTGGCCTGTGGGTTGAGCCTGGGGCTGGGGTTTTTGGTCTACTTTTTCTTGATGCGGTTTATGACCGGCGAGTCGGTGGTGGCCGCGGTGCTGGTGACCATCGCCCTGGGCATCCTGCTCCAGGGGACGATAATCCTGTCGTGGACCTCCCAGACCTTCTACCCGGTGGAGACCTTGGGCGGCAAGAGCGTCACCTTCGGCCTGCCGGGGGGGGCCTCGATCTCCCTGTATAAACTGCTGACGATCATCTGCGCCGTAGCGGTCTACCTGGCCTTGTTTCTGTGTTTCAAGTTCACCCGCTGGGGACTGAGGATGCGGGCCGTGGGCGAGAACCCGCTGTTGGCCTCCCAGCGCGGCATCAAGCTCCACGTCTTTTACGCCCTGTCCTGGGCCATCGCCGCCTTCAGCGGCGGACTGGCCGGGATGCTCCAGGCCTGCGAGCACGGTCTCGAGCCGGGGTTATTCGTCTTGGGGCTGAAGGCCTTTCCGGTGGTGTTGGTCGGCGGCCTGGACAGCCTGGCCGGGGTCCTCATCGGCGCCCTGGTGGTCGCCGTGGCCGAAGTGGTGGCCATCCAGTGGATCAGCCCCCAGGCCAGCGAGGTCGCCCCGTTCGTGGTGTTGTTGATCATGCTGCTCATCAGACCCTGGGGCATCTTCGGCACCAAGGAAGAGCTGGATCGGGTGTAACGTGGCCTTTGCCAGCGGATACTTCAAGACGTCCTACGCCGCGGACCTGGGCGTGGTCGAGACCCGGACGCGGTGGGTGTTCCTCGCCCTCCTGCTGATGGGACTGGTCGTCTTTCCCTTTGTGGCCACGGCCTTCCTGCTGGAACTCTTGAGCCAGGTCTTTGTGACCCTCATCGGGGCGGTGGCCCTGATGCTGCTCACCGGCTACACCGGTCAGATCTCGCTGGGCCACGCCGGGCTTTTGGCCGCCGGGGCCTTTACGACGGCCATCTTGTTCAATGAGACCAAGGCCCCGATCTGGTTAACCCTGCCGGCCTCGGGTCTGGTGGGAGCCCTTTTGGGCGTGATCTTCGGTCTGCCCTCGCTCCGGCTCAAGGGGTTGTATCTGGCCTTGTCCACCTTGGCCCTCCACTTCATCGTCATCTACGTCGGCTCCGAATACCAGACCACCCGGGGCGACGCCACCGGCGTCAGCCTGGATCCGCCGTCACTTTTCGGGCTGACCCTTGATGACCCCATCGCCTGGTACTTCGTGCTGCTCTTGTTCGCCCTGGCGACGATCCTGTTCGCGGTGAACCTGGTTCGGTCGCGCACCGGCCGGGCCTGGATGGCCATCCGGGCCCGGGACGTGGTCGCCGAGTCACTGGGGGTCAACGTCGCCTATTACAAGGTCGCCTCGTTCGTCATCAGCTCGGCCCTGACGGCCATGGCCGGGTGTCTGTGGGCCTATTACCGCGGCTTCGTGTCCGTGGACGCCTTTTCGCTGGTCAAGAGCATCGAGTACATCGCCATGGTCATCATCGGCGGCCTGGGCTCGATTCTGGGGGCGGTCCTGGGCACGGTGTTCATCATTCTGTTGCCGTACTTCATCGACTTTTTGGCCGATTTGCTGTCCTTTCCCAGCCGGCTGACGACCTACATCATGGCCATCAAACACGGCGCCTTCGGGTTGATCATGATCGTCTTCCTTTTGCTCGAACCAGAGGGCCTGGTCGGTCTGTGGCGGCGGGTCCGGGATTATTTCATGCTGTGGCCCTTCAAGCACAAACCCCTGGCGGGCTGAGATCATGAGCCTGACAGAGACGGAAATCATGCTCAGCGTGGCCAAGCTGGAGGTGGTCTACCACCACGTCTCGATCGCCGTTCAAGGCGTTTCGTTTCAGGTGCGTCGGGGCCAGATCGTGACCATCTTGGGCATCAACGGCGCGGGCAAGACCACGACCCTTCGGGCCGTGTCCGGATTCATCGGCATTGACAACGCCAAGATCTCCGAGGGGGACATCGAGTTCATGGGCCGCCGCATCGGCGGCAAGCCGCCCCACGTCATCACCCGCCGGGGGATCGTTCTCGTCCCGGAGCGGGACAAGATCTTCGAGAGTTTGACCGTGGAGGAGAACCTCCAGGTCTGCCTGCCGCCCCGGGAGCGGGGCCGCCGCAGCCTGGAGATGCCCTACGACTACTTCCCGGCCCTGGGCCTGGTCCGAAACCGTCTCGGCGGTTATCTGAGCGGCGGCGAGCGGCAGATGCTGGCCCTGGCCATGGGGTTACTCTGCCGGCCGCGGCTGCTCTTGGTGGACGAGCTGTCTCTGGGCCTGGCCCCTCTCATCGTCGCCGAACTGATGGCGCGCCTCAAGGTCATCCGGAGGGAGCAGGCGGTGACCGTGCTCCTGGTCGAGCAGAACGCCGCCGCGGCGCTCGCCATCAGCGATTACGGCTACGTCATGGAGAACGGG